>JAKAML010000354.1 GCA_021812845.1 Pseudomonadota bacterium | reverse complement strand
CCGACACGCCGACATGCCGAGGTTGCAGCATGTGCATGTCGATGGCCGACATGAAGATCGCCGAACGCCGACATGAACCCCTGCCGTCGGCGACATGAAGGTCGCCGGGCGCGGCGAGCGGACGCGCGACGGTCCGTGCCCCGCTCAGGCCGTCTTGGCGGCCCGAATGTGACACTTCCGTCACAGCGGATGTCACTCGCCCGACACGCGCACCGTCAGCGGGACAGCAGGGTGGCCGGGGCGCCGCGCCCGGTCACGACCGGGCAGCCGAGGGTCCGCCTCAGCGCGTCGACCAGCTCTGCGGTGGTGTCGGTCGACACGAAGTGGCCCCCGGTGCGGTCGGCGAGGCAGCGCGAGGCGACCTCGCCGCGCCGGCTCTCGCGGGTCACCGAGCCCCATTCGAAGAAGCGGCCGCGGACCTTGAAGCCGATGACGTGGACCGTCAGCCGCGCGCCGTCGCGGACGAGCTCGGCGGCGAGGCGGCATGGATCGCCGGCGCAGGTCTCGTCGCCGTCGGTGACGAGCACCACCGTCGCCGGCCGGCGGCGGTAGTCGAGCGCCTCGGCGGCCTGCCGCACGGCCTCGGTCAGGGGCGTGTCGCCGTCGGGCGTGATCCGCTCCAGCTCGTCGATGATCTGCCGCGCGGCCGAGACCCGGGGCGGCAGGTGGAGGCGGATGTTGGTGCAGCTCGCGCCGCGGCCGGGACCGTAGCTGACGAGGCCGATCCTCCGGTAGCGCTCGACCTCGGGCAGCACCTCGCGGACGGCGTCGAGCGCCTCGACGATGCGCGGGATGTCGAGCTCGTTGTAGCCGGCACTGGCCATGGAGCCCGAGGCGTCGAAGACGAGCATCGCGTCCTCGGTGCAGTCGGCGGCCGGCGTGTCCGCCGTGGCCGTGTCCGCCGCGGCCGTGGCCGTGGCCGTGGCCGCCGTGGCGTCCGCCGCGCGCGCGCGGTGGTCATCGACGCAAAGCCCGAATGCCGCCGCCAGCGACGCCAGCCACGCCACGCGCCGGAGCGGCACACGCCTCGATCCCTTCACCCTGGCTCCGTTCCGTCCCCCGGAGGCCGCGGCGCCGCGCCCGGATGCGGGGCCGACGACGGGACGAGACTAGCACCCGTGCGGACGGCGCGGGAAGCTCACCCGTGACGTTGACACTCCGCAGGCGGGCCCTATGGTGCGCCGCGACAAATCCAGCCGATGCAGGGACATTCGCACCCCATGACCGCCAACCGCACACCCCAGAAGCACTTCGCGCCGCTCGCCATCGGCGCGCCCGAGCCCTATCGCGCGCTCCCGGTGCGGCTCGAGCGCATGATCCACTTCATCCCGCCCCACAACGAGAAGATCCGCGCAAAGCTCAAGGACACGATCAAGACGGTCGACGTGGTGCTCGGCAATCTCGAGGACGCGATCGCGGCCGGCGAGAAGGAGGCGGCGCGCAAGGGCTTCGTCGCCATGGCCAGGGAGCACGACTTCGGCCAGACCGGGCTCTGGACGCGGATCAACTGCCTCAACAGCCCGTGGGCGCTCGACGACGTCACCGAGATCGTCCGGGAGGCGGGCAACAAGGTCGACGTCGTCATGCTGCCGAAAGTCGAAGGGCCGTGGGACATCCACTACCTCGACCAGCTCCTCGCGCAGCTCGAGGCGAAGCACGGCGTGTCGCGGCCGATCCTGATCCACGCCATCCTCGAGACCGCCGAGGGCGTCAAGAACGTCGAGGCGATCGCGGCGGCGTCGCCGCGGATGCACGGCATGAGCCTCGGGCCCGCCGATCTCGCCGCCTCGCGCGGCATGAAGACGACGCGGGTCGGCGGCGGGCATCCGGACTACGGCGTGCTGGCGGACGCATCCTCTCCCGGAGGCTCCGGGGCAGGTTCCGGCGCGCCGCGCGCGTTCTACCAGCAGGATCTCTGGCACTACACCGTCGGCAAGATGGTCGACGCCTGCCTGTCCTACGGGCTCAAGCCGTTCTACGGGCCGTTCGGCGACTTCTCCGACAGCGCGGCCTGCGAGGCGCAGTTCCGCAACGCGTTCCTGCAGGGCTGCCTCGGCGCGTGGTCGCTCCACCCCTCGCAGATCGAGATCGCCAAGCGCGTATTCTCGCCCGACGTGAAGGAGGTCCATTTCGCCAGGCGCATCCTCGACGCCATGCCCGACGGCGCGGGCGTGGTGATGCTCGACGGCAAGATGCAGGACGACGCCACCTGGAAGCAGGCCAAGGTGATCGTGGACCTCGCGAAAATCGTCGCGTCGAAAGACCCGGAGAGGGCCGCGGCCTACGACCTCTGAGCGATGATCCCGGACGGCCTGTCCGGCGGAAATTGACCAAGCCGGAAGGACGATCGCGGAGATGCCGGTCGCGTGTTGACAGAGCGCGCGCACTCCCATGGTATAGATTGATGGATAAGCCGAAAGCCCGCATGAGGCGCAGCACGGGCCGCGCCACGACCGAGACCCCGACCGCCCCGCGACAGCGGAAGGCGCTGGCGGGACCTGCGAACGAAGGACAAACCATCGGGCCTGCCCCGAAGAACCGTTCTCCGAAGAGGACCTCGCCCAAGGCGCGGCGCCCGGGGATGCGGACCGCGAAATACGCGGTCGGCCAGGTGGTGCGCCATCGGGTCTATCCGTTCCGTGGCGTCATCTTCGACATCGATCCGGTGTTCAACAACACCGAGGAATGGTGGCTCGCGATTCCCGAGGAGATCCGTCCGCGGAAGGACCAGCCGTATTATCACCTGCTCGCCGAGAACGACGAGACCGAGTACATCGCCTATGTCTCGGAGCAGAACCTGCTGCCCGATCAGACCGGCACGCCGGT
>JAKAML010000353.1 GCA_021812845.1 Pseudomonadota bacterium | reverse complement strand
ATGCGTTCGCCGATCTTCTTCGAGACGTCGATCGTGTAGCCGAGGCCGCCGACGCGGACCATGTCGCCGCCCTGCTGGTAATAGGGGTCGGGGTTGAAGAGGTTGTCGGCCACGTCCTCGAGGATCTCCTTCAGGCGTGCGCCGGTCATCTTCATGCGGTAGCAGTTGGGGTAGCTCATCGCCGTGGCGTTGGTGACGTCCTCGAACGTGATGTTCTGGCCCGCGAGCACGCTCGTGCCCCAGCGGATGCCGGGCGACATGGCGATCTCGGCGTCGCGCTCCTTCAGCATCGCGTCGCAGATGACGTTGTCGAAGGTGCCGTCGAAGTTGCCGCGGCGATAGAGCACGTTCTCCGTCTTGCCGAGGACCTTCTCCAGATCGGCCTTGAACGGGGCGCGGTGCTTCTCGATCATCGCCGACATTTCGGCATCGGGCTTGATCGCGTCGGAGAACACCGGGATCAGACGGTAGCGGAAGGACTTGATCTCCTTGTTCTGCACGTCGAGGTCGAGGCGCGAGACGAACTTGCCGTGGCAGCCCGAGGCGACGAGCAGCGTCTTGCCGACCTTGGTCACCTCGGGAATCGCGTCGTGCGTGTGGCCGGTCAGGCAGACGTCGATACCGGTGACGCGGCTCACCATCTTGCGGTCGACGTCGAAGCCGTTGTGCGACAGGAGCACGACGAGGTCGGCGCCGGCGGCCTTCGCCTTGTCGACCTCCTTCTGCATGTCGCCTTCCCGGAGGCCGAAGGTCCAGTTCGGGATCATCCAGCGCGGATTGGCGATCGGGGTGAACGGCAGCGCCTGGCCGATGACGGCGATCTTGACGCCGCCGCGCTCGAACATGTGCTGGGCGGGGAAGACGGCTTCCTCGAACTCCTTCTCGCGCACGTTCTGGCACAGGAACGGGAAGCCGATCTTCTCGACGAGCTCTTTCACGCGCTTCTCGCCGAGCGTGAACTCCCAGTGCGCGGTCATGGCGTCGGGCTTCAAGAGGCCCATGCAGTCGACCATGTCCTGGCCCTCGGTCTTGAGCGAGGTCCAGCTGTTGGTCCAGGTGTCGCCGCCGTCGAGCAGCAGCACCTTGCCGGCCCGCTCGGCGCGGACGGACTTGACGATGGTCGCGATGCGGTCGAGCCCGCCGAGGCGGCCGTAGGTCTTGGCCAGGGCGGCGTAGTCGTCGAAGGTCAGCGCATAGGCTTCCGGCGACTTGTCGGCGATCTTGAACAGCTTGCGGAACTCGGAGCCGACGATGTGCGGCACCACACCCTTGGCCTCGCCGACGCCGATGTTGAGCGCCGGCTCCCGGAAGTAGACCGGCTTGAGCTGGCCATGGATGTCGGTGAGGTGCAGCAGCGTCACGTTGCCCGTTCCCTCGAACTTCAACAGGTCGGCCTCGGTGATCCTGCCCTGCGCGGCGAGGCGCGAAAGAGGAACGCCGGAACCGGCCATCAGGGCGGCGGCGGCGACGGTGGCATTGAGGAAATCGCGCCTCGAGATCATGGCATGGCCTTTCGTTCCGCGGCGGGGAACACCCCGCTACGAGGTTGCGGGCGCCCGCGCTCAACTGACATTCGTCAGATTGGGGGTCGGCAAGCGAAACCGCCGGGGAGCTTGGCTCTCCGGCGGTTCGACGTGTCAGCCGACGGTGACCTTCTGCTCCGCCTTGTAGACGGCGCCGTCGTCGTCGGTCCACTCGAAGGTGAAGGTGCCGCTCGCGGGCACCTTGACCCAGAACGCCTGGTAGGGATTGGCGGAGATGGCCGGATGCCAGTCGGCCTTGAGGATCTCCTTGCCCTCGAACTTGGCCACGAACTGCTTGATGATCTTGCGCGGGATCGCCTTGCCGTCCTTGTCCTTGCGGTTGCCGCTTTCCATCTCGTGGCTGATCAGCGTCTTGACCTCGACGACCTCGCCGGCCTTAGCGGTGGCGGGCATACGGACGCGCGGAGTGGGGGTGGTCATGAGGGGGTTCCTTCCGAATTGGATGGAGTGAAGTCGGGTGACGGTGCCGGCAGGGTGGGGGCGTCAGCCGCCGCAGCCGCCGATCGTGACCTTGACTTCCTTCTTGGTGGTGTAGACCTCGCCCTTCGACGTCTCGGCCACCGCGACGATGTTCTGCGTCTTGGCGAGACGGATGCGGATCTGGGCCGCGGCCTTCGGGCTCATCGGGGTGAAGTGGTAGTCGGCGAGCGTCGGCTGCGGATTGCCCTCGGCGTAGAGGCGCACGGTCTTGACGTAGTCGCCCTCGGTCATCGGGCTCTCGACCTCGAAGTTCAGCGGCACGACGAGGCCGTTCTCGGCGATCGACGGCAGGTCGAGCTTGATCTTGCCCTCGACGGCCTTCTTGCCGCCGAACGCCTTCTCGATGGCGGCGGCGACGTCGGCCGGCTCGGCCTGAACCGCACCCGGAGCGACCGCGAAGGCGGCGGCTCCCGCAGCAGTCACGAAGAACTCTCGACGCGTGCGAGCGGCTTTCAGATCACCCATTGCGGCTTCTCCCTAGGGGCTTCTGTTGCAGGTTTCTATTCCGCCGAGGTGAGCGCCGGGCCCACGACGGCGTCCGCGCCACCTTCCAATCGTCATCGGATTGCGAGCATGTGTCGACAGATCATCGGTCCCGTGTATCCTCGGGACATGTCCTTCAACACATATCGCGATTAGCATATATTGATCCAGTCTTGCAACCCAGTACTTCGTAAACTAACCTGCGCGAAAAGCGCGGGGCAAGCGCAAATCCGAAGTTGTCGTCCTTGAACGCGCCGCCGCCCGAGTACCAGAGGTCGCTCCGCTCCGAGAGCTTGACGATGTGGTAGTCGGCCCGGAGCGTCCACTTCGTGCCGGGCTCCATGAAGAG
>JAKAML010000352.1 GCA_021812845.1 Pseudomonadota bacterium | reverse complement strand
GATGCCCGAGGATCTCGGGGACACCTACGTCTGGGTCAACATCCCCGAGTTCACCGTCCGCGTCGTCAAGGGCGGTCGGGTGATCCACTCCGAGCGCGTCATCACCGGCAAGGTCGAGACGCAGACGCCGATCTTCTCCGACATGATGGAGACGGTCGTCATCCATCCGTTCTGGGGCGTGCCGGAGAGCATCAAGGTCAAGGAGCTCTATCCGGGCCTGGCGCGCGGCGGCGACACGCTGGCCAAGAACGGGCTCAGGATCCAGTACAACGGCCGCGACGTCAGCCCGCAGTCGGTGGACTGGACCACGGCGAACATCAAGAACTTCCACGTCTACCAGCCGCCGGGCCCCGGCAACGTGCTGGGCGTGGTGAAGTTCCTGTTCCCGAACAAGCACCAGGTCTACATGCACGACACGCCGACGAAGCACCTGTTCGCGACCCAGATGCGGACCTACAGCCACGGCTGTATGCGCGTCCGCAATCCGGTGCGGCTGGCGGAGGTACTGCTCGGCGAGGACAAGGGCTGGACCGGCGACAAGATCCAGTCGCTCATCAAGGGCGGCCCGCAGAACAACGAGATCGTGCTCGCGACCAAGATCCCGGTCCACGTCACCTACTTCACGGCCTGGGTCGGCGAGGACGGCAAGCTCGGCGGCGCCAAGGACTTCTACGGCCACGAGGGCCGCGTCACGCTGGCGCTCGACGGCAAGTGGTCGCAGATCGCGCGCGGGCGCGACCACCTCGCGCCGGTCAAGGCGGAGCCGATCTCGCGGCTCGCGGAATCGAGCGCCAAGTATCAGCCGAACACGATCGGCGACTTCTTCAAGGCGGTGTTCGGCGGGTTCTGAGGGCCGGCCACGGTGCCGGTCAGCGCCGGGCGGCCACCTCGCGCACGAAGCGCTCAGCCTCCGCGGCGGCGGCCGCGAGGTTGCCGGCGCGGGTCGCGCCCGATCCGCCGCGCGGGCCGAGATCGTGGTCGCCGTCCGTCGCCCAGAAGATCCCGATCGCGGACGAGAGCGCGCCACCGGCCGCGAGCGCCTCGACCTCCTCGCGCGATCCGAACGGATCGCGCTCGCCCTGGACGATGAGCGCCGGGCACACGAGCCCCGCGAGGTGCGTCGTCCGCAGCTTCGCGGGCTGGCCGGGAGGGTGGAACGGATAGCCGAAGCAGACGAGGCCGGACGCCGTGCCGTCGCCGAGCAGCCGGTCGGCGACGAGGCTCGCGACGCGTCCGCCAAGGGACTTGCCGCCGATGAAGAGACGACCGCCTGCCGGCAGTTCGGCGGCTGCGGCGCGTGCGGCGTCGATCATCTCGTCCATCAGCCGCTCGGCCTTCGGCGGCGGCGTGCGCTTGCCGCTCGTGCGGCGGGCGGCCATGTAGCCGAACTCGAAGCGCGAGACGCCGAGGCCCTGGCCGGCCAGACGGCGGGTGAGGGCGTCCATGAACGGACTCGTCATCGGCGCCCCGGCGCCGTGGGCGAGCAGGATCCGGATCGGTGCCGTCGGATCTCCGTCGACGAGAAACGCGCTCATCCTTGCCTGGAGCCCTTCGTGCCTGTTGCCTCTACGGCCGGCCACGGTCGGCCCGCATACCGTTCCGGCCCGCGCTCCGGCGGCTGCGGAGCCCGGGGATGATGCGCCGGCGCCGGCGCGGATGGAATCGCAGGGCGGCGGCGTGGGCAAAAATGCCGCATGGGCCGGGGGCGCGGCTCGCCAGGATGTGATCGGTCGCGGACGATGCGGGCGCTAATCTGGAGGCGACAAGGATCCATTCGTCGCGGCAGGTAGCGCATGTCCATCACCGCATCACTCGGCGTCTCCGAGATCGCCCTCCGTCTCGGCGTCTTCCTGCTGGTCTTCGCCGCCATGGCGGCGCTCGAGGTGTTCCGCCCCAGGCGGCAGCTCGTGGTGTCGAAGGCGCGGCGCTGGCTGACGAACATGGCGATCGTCGGCATCGACAGCCTGGTGGTGCGGGCGATGGCGGCGCTCGCCGTGCCGCTCGCCGCCGTCGTCGCCGCCGCCTACGCCGAGAGCCGCGGCTGGGGGCTGCTCAATCTCGTCGACCTTCCCGGCTGGTTCGAGATTCTCCTCGCGGTCGTCGTGCTCGACTTCGCGATCTGGCTGCAGCACTGGGCATCGCACGCGGTACCGGCGCTGTGGCGCCTGCACCAGATGCACCACGCCGACCGTGATATCGACGTCACCACGGCGATCCGCTTCCACCCGGTCGAGATCGCGCTGTCGATGATCTGGAAGATCGGCTGGGTGATCGCGCTCGGGGCGTCGCCGCTGGCGGTGCTGCTGTTCGAGGTCGTGCTCAATGCGTGCGCGATTTTCAATCACGCCAACGTGGCGCTGCCCGAGCGCCTCGACCGGATGGTGCGGCGGGTGATCGTGACGCCCGACATGCACAGGGTTCATCATTCCGTGATCGGACGGGAGCACAACTCGAACTACGGGTTCAACCTCTCGATCTGGGACCGGATGTTCGGCACCTACACGGCGCAACCGGCGCACGGCCATGCCGGAATGACTATCGGGCTCGCGCCCTATCAGTCGGACGGGCCGACGAAGATCGGGTGGAGCCTGGGGCTGCCGTTCCGCCGCTCGGGCAGGGCGTGACCGCGCGGCGAGCGGCTGGCGCCGGGCATCGAAATTTGGCCGCAAGATGCGCTACACTCCCGCCATGGGAGAAGGTGTGACGCAGCGGGGCTCTGGATCGCGTGCGCGGCCGAGGCGGGTCGCGGGAGCGGTCGTCATCGGCTCGCTGGCGTTGGCGCTCGTCGCCGTGTGCGCGGTGCCGCACGTCGCGGCGCAGTCGGGCGAGGCGGCCGCCGACGCGGAGCCGGCGGCGGGCG
>JAKAML010000351.1 GCA_021812845.1 Pseudomonadota bacterium | reverse complement strand
CAGGGCCTCGAACGGCTCGGCGAGGCGGCGCATGGGCAGCGGCCGGACCGTCTCGACCGCGACCGCAGCCGCGGTTGCGGCGCGCGGCCAGGGCTCGACGGTGACCCCGTCGGGGCCGAGCAGGGGGAACGCGGAGACGCCCGTCAGCTCGAGCCGGCCGGTTGCGATGGCCTTGCCGCGCGCCTCGGCGGTCGCCGCGATCCGGTCCTGGACGAGCCCGGAGGCAAGTGCCGCCTTCATGCCGCCCTCGGCCTCGATCTCCTGGAACAGCGCCCAGGCCTTGTGGGCGAGGTCGTCGGTCAGCTTCTCCACGTACCAGCTTCCCCCGGTCGGGTCGACGACGCGGCCGAGCCCGGTTTCCTCGGCGAGGACGAGCTGCGTATTGCGGGCGATGCGGCGGGCGAAGCCGTCGGGCCGGCCGAGCGCGAAGGTGTAGGGAAGCACGGTGACGGCGTCGGCGCCGCCGAGCGCGGCCGCGCCGCAGGCCATGGTCGTGCGCAGCATGTTGGTCCAGGGGTCGCGCCGCGCCATCATGCGCCAGGCGGTGACGGTAGCGAGGTGCACACGCGCGGCGGCCTCGCCCGCCCTGCAGGCGTCGGCGACGCGCCACACGAGGCGGCGGGCGGCGCGCAGCTTGGCGATGGTCGAGAACTGGTCGGCGTCGGCGGCGAGCGCCACGGCGATCGCGGGCAGCGCGTCGGCTGGGGCGATGCCCTCGCGCTCGGCCGATTTCAGATAGGCGACGAGCGTCGCCAGCATCGCCGCGAGCTCCTGAGCATCGCTGGCGCCACCCGCATTGTAGGGATGCCCGTCGGCGACCATCGTCGTCACGCCGGGGCAGTCGGCCGTCTCCGCCATGAGCCGGACGGCCTGGCGCTGGAGGTCGGCGATGCTCGTGCCGAGGGAGCCCGACTGCACGATCATGCCGAGCGGGTCGGCACCGAAATGTGCCGCCCGGCGGGCGCGGTCGATGCCCTTCCGGTCCCAGAGCGCCATGAGCTGGCGGGCGGCGGGCTCGAAGTTCTCCCCGGCGACGAGCGCCACCGGGCAGACGTCGAGGAGCACGCCGTCGAGCGCGCGGGCGATCGCGCCCGGGGTGAGCGGCAGGCCCGAGGTGCCCGGGGCGGCGATATGCAGCGCAATCGAGGTCGCACCGCCTCCGAGATCCTCGATGATCGCGGCGTTGGCTGCGGCGGCGTCGGTCTCGGAATGGAACTGGCGGATGTCCCAGGTGCCGGCGGGCCGCGTCGCCCGCGCGCCGCGCGTATAGGGGGCGGCGCCGGGCAGGCCGACCGCGGACGGGGCCGGTGCGTCGCCGCGTGTATAGAGCGGCTCGATGCGCAGGCCGTCGAGGGTGCGCGACACGAGCCGCTTTTCGAAGTCCCCTCCCTTCAGGGACTTCTCGACCAGCGCCACCCAGGCTTCGCGGCTGGCGGGCGCAAAGCCCTCGGCGAGCGGCGTCACGGCGGGGGTCTCGGGCATCGCGGCGTCTCCGGCTCGGCGGCGCCATGCGGGTCGGTCGGGCGGCGTCCGTCGCCGCAGATGACGGCAACGGCCGGCTGGAATCAAGCGGACGAGACGAAAGGCGAACGCGCGCCGGAGCTGTTTCCGCAGCGGGCGCGTGCGGTGGCTGTGACGGTGTCACAAGTGTTTTCCCTGCGGAGCGTATGCAACCGAGGTTTGCAATGGCCGAAGGGCCATGCAAAGAGGGCGCGAGACGTTCGTGGCCGAGTCGGCCGCGGGCCGGTCAATTCGAGCGCACTTCGAGCGAGGACGGTGGCCATGTCCCAGACTTCTTCCGGACCGGTATTGCAGGACGGCAGGATCTTCGTCGGCAAGAGCGTCAAGCCCGAGTATCTCGAGCTGCGGCTCGCCAACCGGCACGGTCTCATCACCGGCGCCACCGGCACCGGCAAGACCGTGACGCTGCAGATCCTCGCCGAAGGGTTCTCGAACGCGGGCGTGCCGGTGTTCGCGGCCGACATCAAGGGCGATCTCTCGGGGATCGCCGCGGTCGGCGCGCCGAAGGACTTCCTGACCAGGCGGGCACATGACATCGGCCTCACGGACTACGAGCACACGGCCTTTCCGTCGATGTTCTGGGACGTGTTCGGCGAGCAGGGGCATCCGATCCGGGCGACCGTGCTCGACATGGGCCCGCTGCTGTTGTCGCGGATGCTCGAGCTCAACGAAGTGCAGGAAGGCGTGCTCAACATCGCCTTCAAGGTCGCCTCCGACGAGAAGATGCCGATCGTCGACTTGAAGGATCTCCGCGCGCTCGTCACCAACATCGCCGAGCGCTCCAAGGAGATCATGCAGAAGTACGGCAACGTGGCGACGACCTCGGTCGGCGCCATCCAGCGCCGGCTCCTGGTGCTCGAGGAGCAGGGCGCCAACCAGTTCTTCGGCGAGCCGGCGCTCGACGTCATGGACTTCATGCGCGTCGCCCCCGACGGCCGCGGCGTGGTCAGCGTGCTCGCCGCGGACAGGCTGATGGAGAAGCCGCGGCTCTACTCGACGTTCCTGCTGTGGATGCTGACCAAGCTGTGGCAGACGCTGCCCGAGGTCGGCGATCTGCCCAAACCCAAGCTCGTGTTCTTCTTCGACGAGGCGCATCTCCTGTTCTCCGAGGCGCCGAAGGCGCTGCTCGAGCGCATCGAGCAGGTGGCGCGACTGATCCGGTCGAAGGGCGTCGGCGTCTATTTCATCACCCAGAATCCGCTCGACGTCCCCAACACGGTGTCGGCACAGCTCGGCAACCGCGTGCAGCACGCTCTCAGGGCCTTCACGCCGCAGGAGCAGAGGGCGATCAAGGCCGCCGCCGAGACCTTCCGGCGCAATCCCGCCCTCGATACCGAGGAGGTCAGAT
>JAKAML010000350.1 GCA_021812845.1 Pseudomonadota bacterium | reverse complement strand
GCCCCGCCCGTGCCCGCCGCCCCCGCCCCGGCCGGCGAGGTGATCGGCCCCGGCCCGTCGGGCTCCATGAAGGGCAACGACCGCCTGCCCGGCGGCATCGAGCGCGTGCCCGGCCGCGAATAGCCGACACCGCCGCAACAGTCTGTTGACGGCCCGGATTTTCCTCGCCTTCCGGCATTGCCGCGGGCGACCGACTCGCGCTGGCCTGCGGCGAAGTCCGCGCGCACCGCCGCGTGCCATCACCGGGGGGCCACATGAGCCTTTTGTTCCGTATCCTCCGCGCTGCCCACGCGCGCGGCACCCACCACAAGCTCGCCCTCGACGCCCTGCACCGACTGAAATCCCCCGACGCCGCCCGCTGGGAGCGCGTATTCCTCGAGCAGGCCGAGCTCTACATGACCGGCGCCAAGGCGCCCGACGACGAGTTCAAGGACTTCAAGAACCACGTCCTCCACCCGCGCGACGGCTACTGGGGCGGCGCGCCGGAGAAGGTCGAGAGCTGGTACGGCCACCTCGTCGCGGCGCTGAAGGCCGGGCAATGGTCGGAGGCCGTCTGGTGCGCGGGCGTGCTGTCGCACTACGCCACCGACCCCGTGCATCCCTTCCACACCGCGCAGTCGGAGGCCGAGAACGCCATCCACCGCGCCGCCGAGTGGAGCATCAACCGCAGCTACGACAGCCTGTGGAGGGAAGCCGTCGCCCGCCACGGCGATCTCGACGTCGCGGTGCCCGACGGCCCGCACGCACTGAAGGCCATGATTTGCGCCGCCGCCGACCGCTCCAACGCACAGTACGAGAAGCTGATCGCGCACTACGACATCAACCGCGGTGTCGTCGAGCCGACCGAGGGGCTCGACCCCGTCGCCCGGGCGCTGATCGGCGAGCTCCTGGTCTACGCCGCCACGCTGCACGCCCGTCTCCTCGACCGCGCCGTGGCCGAGGCCGGCGTCGCGCCGCCCGAGGTTTCGCTCGGCCTCGACACCGTCGTCGCGGCGCTGAAAATCCCGTTGAAGGCGCTCCTGAAGAAGCTCGACGACAACGCCGACCGGCGCACCGTCGAGGCGATGTACGACGAGCTGAAGTCGACCGGACGCGTCGAGGCGACGCTGCCGGAGGACGACCGCGCGGTCCGCGACCTCTACGCCGCCGAGGTCGCGGCGCCGCGCCTCGCCAAAACCTCGGCCAGGCGCGAGGCGCGCCTGCCGGCGGTGCCCGAGGCCGACGCCGCCCGCCGCCGCGCGGCCGTCGTGGCCGAGGTGACGCCTCAGCGCCCCGCCGCAGTGGCCAAGGGCGGCATCGTCACCGCCCAGGCCGTGCCGCCGCCGCTGGCCCAACCGCGCCACCCGGAGGCCGCAACGAGCGCCCCGGTCGTCGCTCCGCCCCTATCGGCGCCGGCACCCGTCGCGTCGGCCGCCGCCATCCCCGCGCAGCCCGAGGCCGAGCGGCCGCGCCGCTCGCTCCAGGAGCAGATCGCGAGCGTGCCGTCGATCGCCCGCGCCGCCGCCCGCGAGACGTCGGTGCCGTCGGTCGAGCCTTCGGCGCGGCTGACGCCCCGCGCCGAGACCCTGCCTGTCACCGCTGCGGCTCCCGCCATGGCGCCGGAGGCGGCCGGCCGAACCGGCGACGCGGTCAAGGCAACCGCCGCCGGGCGTCCGCCGCTCGCCGCCACCGACGACCTCGAAGCCGCGCCGTCCATAGGTCCCAAGACCGCCGAGCGCTTCGCCATGGCCGGCATCCGCAGCGTCGGCGACTTCCTCGCGGCCGATCCCGAGGCCACCGCGGCGAAGCTCGGCCAGCGCCACATCACGCCCGAGGTGATCGCCGAGTGGAAGGACCAGGCGCGCCTCGTGATGGCGATCCCCGGCCTGCGCGGCGGCCATGCCCAGCTCCTGACCGGGGCCGGGTTCGGCTCGGTCGAGGCCATCGCCGAAGCCGCGCCCGACGAGCTCTGCGCGAAGATCCTCGCCTTCGCCGCCACGGCGGACGGCCATCGCATCCTGCGCGACGGCCACGCGCCGGACGTCGAGCGGATCAAGGGCTGGGTCGACGCCGCGCTCGAGGTGCTCGCCGCCTGATCGCCGCGTCGCGTCGCCATCGGAACCTATAGACGCGCGGCCGGCGTGGCACCTTCGCGCGCCGCGGGGGTTGCGGGCGGGGTGGCGCGCGCGCATTTTCCCGGCGCCGTTCCGTCGAGGTGCCCGCGCCCATGTCCCCATCCCCCGTCGGCCGATCCCCCGTAGGTATCGTCGGTCTCGATCCGACCACCGCCGCCATCGCCCGCCACCTCGCCGCGGCGGGCCGCCGCGTCCTCGTCCACGACCTCCAGCCCGAGCGGCGCGCCGTGCTCGCCGCCTCCCGGCCGTCGATCGAGATCGCCGGCAGCCTCGCCGACATCGGCGCCGAATGCGGCGAGGTGCTGCTGTGGCGGCCGACGCTCGACGCGCTCAAGCTGGCGATCTTCGGCGGCGAGGACCGGCCCGGTCTCGGCCACGAGCTGCCGCCCGGCACGCTCGTCATCGACTTGAGCCCCGGCTCGCCCGCCGTCCCGCCGCGGATCCAGGGTGCGCTCGGCCAGAGGGCGATCGGCGTCGTCGATGCCGCGATCCTCGCCGGCGGACCCGAGGACGCGCTCGCCGGCGCGCTGGAGATCGCCGTCGGCGGCTACGCGGAGTTCGTCGATCGCGCCGCGGACGTGCTGGCGCCGCTCGGCCGCGTCGGCCGCAGTGGTCCGCTCGGCTCGGCTCGCGCCGCCCGCACCGTCACCGCCGCCCTCCGCGCCCTCCTGCAGAAGGCCGTCGCCGAGGCCGAAAGTCTCGGCGGCGCGGCGGGCCTCGCGCCGGAGACCATCGCCGGCCTCGTCGCCGTCGCCCGCGCGAGCGCCGAG
>JAKAML010000010.1 GCA_021812845.1 Pseudomonadota bacterium | reverse complement strand
TCGCCGGCCGGTGAAGAACGGTCGCCCAGAGGACGGGCACGGCGCGTACTGAGGCACCGTCGATCCGGATCTGATGATTCCCGGATCAGCCCGGATATTTCGTCAGGAGGCTCGGATGCGTAACGTTCTCTTGTGGTTCCTCGGTGTGCCGATCTCCGTCCTCATCGTGCTCAACGTCATGGGCGTGCTGTGACCGTCGGGTCGGGAGCAGCGTTCGCCGCTGCCGCCGCGCGGGACGGGCTCGAGTGCCGCGGCGTCCCGACGAGGTCGCCCGCGCCGCACGTTCGCGGGGCGCTCGTCAGCGACTACGTGGCCGGCCGTCTCGACGACGACGCGGCGCGGCGGCTCTTTCTGGCGTCGCTGACGAGCCCTGCTCTCGGCGAGGAGATCGCCGCTGCGCGCGCCGTGTGCCGGCGCGTCGCGCGTCGGCTCGGCCCTCGCGCCTGACACGGGTGTCCGTGCGGCGGGCTATGCCGAGGTCATGAGCGAGACCGCTTCGGCGGAGGCCGATGGCGGGGAAGTCGCGGGCGGAACGTCCGGCTGCGACGGCAGTCTGCGGGCTTCCGGCCGCGGTGCCGGGGCCGGAAAGCGCAGCTCCGCACGGAGCCCCTCGGGGCGGTAGTCGACGGTCAGCCGGCCGCGCAGCCCTCGCTCGATGGCGGTCAGCACGCTCGTCCCGAAACCCTTCCTCTGCGGTGCGGCGACGGGCCTCGGCGACTGCTCGGTCCAGCTCAGCACCACGGTGTCGGCCGGCGTGTCCGCGTCCCCGGCGTCCCCGGCCTCGATCGTCCACCGCACGGCCACGACGCCGCCGGGCGCCGACCAGGCGCCGTACTTGGTGGCATTGGTCGCCAGCTCGTTGAACAGAAGGCTCAACAGGACGGCCTCGTTGCGCGGCACGTGCAGGTGCGGTCCATCGATGGTCAGCGCCGGTGCGGGCCCGCCACTGCTGTAAGCGGCGAGCAGCTCGCGGGTGAACGACCTGAGCTCCGGCGAGTAGGCCGGGTCGGGGCGCAGCAGGTCGTGGACGCGGCCCAGGGCGACCAGCCGGTCGCGGAAGGCGGTCACGAACTCGGGCACCGAGCCGCTGTTGCGCGAGGTCTGGGTCGCGATGGCCGCGACCACGGTCAGCGTGTTCTTGACGCGGTGGATCAACTCGCCGTTGGCGAGCTGGACCTCGTCCTGGGCGCGCTTGCGATCGGCGATCTCGATCTCGAGGCGCCGCGCCGCGGCCACGGCACGCTGGCTGCTGTAGGCGAGGCTGGCCGCGATCGAGGACGTCAGCAGCGATAAGAGCGTGCCCGTCGCCAGGATCAGGTACGTCGTGGACTGCCGGAGCTGCGCGGTGTAGCTCGCCGTCGCACGGACGCGGATGCGCCACGGGCGGCCGCCCACGACGGCCGTCAGGTCGTCGATGTGGAGCGCGTCCGACGCGACGGCCGGCGCCCCGCCCCGTGTCGCCGCGCTCGAGGCGCTGTCGAAGAACGGCGGATCGCCGGGTTTGGCGTCTTCGGCGAAGGCCTGGACGTGCAGGCGCTGCAGGGTGAGCGGGGAGTGCTTGGCCAGCGACCGCTGGAAGAGATTGTGCAGGCGGAAGGCGCCGTAGACGAAGCCTCGGAGGCGCTCGCGGCGCTGCTCGATCGCCGACGGCACGACGCCGCCCTCGTAGAGCGGGTGATAGAGGAGGGCGCCGGGCTGGACGTCGTTGTCGGTCTCCTGGATCAGTGTGACGAGGCCGGACAGCACGGCCGCGCCGGTGTCCCGCGCCCGGTCCATGGCTTCCCGACGCACTGCTTCCGCCGACATGTCGAAGCCGATGGCGCGAGCATTGCGCCAGTTGTCCGGCTCGAGGAACACGATCGCCGTATAGAATTCGCGAGGCGTGTCCGGGGTCAAGCGGTAGTCGGGCCGTCCCGCGGCGCGCTGCGCCGCCTCGTGCGCGGCGATGCGGTCGGCCGGGACGATCTCGACGAAGCCATAGCCCTGCATCCCGGGGAATTCGCGGTCGATGTCGAGCCCCTTGACGAAGCGGCGCCAGGTGTCCCGCGTCGGCGTGCCGGCGGCATTGACGAAGCTGGCACCGGAGCGGAGCAGAACCTCGTGGGCCTTGCCGACGTCCTCGATCGCCTCGCGCAACTGTTGCGCCTCGGCGGCGATGGCGTCCCGCGCCGCCTGGTGCTCCGCCTGCCGCGCCGCCCACGCCGATATGGCGGTTGCGGCAAGCGCAAGTGCGAGAATGGCGAGCGCGGGCACGTAGGGCCGGGCACGGGCGGGCGCCCAGCTTCCGCTGGTTGCCCATTCGATCAGGCGCGGGATCGGTCGCGGGTCCGAAGCGTTCTCGGTCATCAGGCGGATACTGCCTCGTCGCGTTCGAGCCGGCGGCCTCGGTACGGGCCCGCTGCGGAAGGGGCGCCGCTAGATATCCGATGGAATTGCCGCCCAATGCCGACAATTGCGGCTCGAGGGTTAATGCGCGGTCGGCGCGGTCTCGTCGCTCGTCGGCGGGAAACGGTCCCGCGCTTATCTAGGCCGGGCGTGTTCGGTGCCGCAATATCATTTGACACAGCCGCGCGAGGCCCTTCCGACCGGTCCATGACGTCCGATGCGGAGTGCTCGCAACGGTGACTTGCCGCCGAACGCGAGCGGCCGCCGAGGGAACCCTCCACTGCACGGGGCGTTGTTCCCGCGACGGACCCAGTGCCCGTCGGTCCAGCGCCGGATACCGCCTCGTCGATCGAGGCGGCGCCGGTGCCTGAGCCCAACGTGCGCCGATCGCGCGGCGCCAAGCTCAGTGCAATGTGAATCGTGATTGGAGATGGCTCATGAAACCGATCTATCCGCTGGCCCTCGCGGCGGCGCTGCTCGCGTCGCCGGCCTCGGCCCAGACATCGACCCAGCAGACTCCGCCGGCCGATACTCCGGCGGCGACCGGCTCGCCCTCGGCTGCGACCCCTCCCGCGGCGACGACGACCCCGGCCCCCGCGCCGGCGCCGTCGGTAACCCCGCCGGCGAGCACGACCATGCGGCTCGACAGCAAGCCGATGCTCACCGACGATCAGGCCAAGGCCTGGATCGACAAGGTGGTCTACAGCAGTGACGACAAGAACCTCGGCGAGGTGGCGAACATGAAGCGCGACGCCGCTGGCCACGTCACCGAGCTGCACGCCGACATCGGCGGCTTCCTCGGCCTCGGCGAGACGCGCGTCCGCCTGTCGCCGGATCAGTTCAAGCTGACCGGTGACCGGGTGGTGCTGAACGTCACCGCCGAGCAGGCGAAGACGCTGCCGAAGGTCGTGCAGTAGCGACCGCCGCGGCGGGCGGCACGCGCCGTCCGCCGCGGTGCTGCCCCGGCCTTCGCGCCGGCGCGCCGTCCCATCCGAGCCTTTCCCATTCAAGTCGAAGCGTCGAGGAGGTCGCGATGTCGATCGAGCAAACGATCCGGCGGTTGGTCGACGCGATGCGAGCCGCGGGTGCGGAGCCTGCCTGGCCGGCGGCCGAGGTCACGATCCGAGACCGCGAGCGGTCGAGCGGGCGGCGCTCGGGGCGACTGGGTGGGACGTGGCAGGATCCTGTCTGGCGGCGTGCGCTGGCCGACGGGATCGACGTCGCGCTCGGACGGCGGTCGCAGCGCGTCGGCCAGCTTCGCGACATCTCTCGCGTGGAGATGGGACAGGCGTTCCGGATGATGCAGGATCCGGCCGCGAAGAGAGCGCCACGAGCCGACGGCGTGGCAACTGTGGAGGACCGGTCGGATGCACGCCGCTGGCCGCAAGCCGGCCGCGGGTTCGCCTGATCGTCGGGTCCGCCGAACGAAGTCCTCCATTCGTCCACTCGAAGGCCGTGTCGGACCCGTCGGGCCGCGGGCTTCACGCCTCGCGGCCGGTTGCCGCCTGCGCTGCCGCCGCGAGGGTCGCCGCGATGAGATCCGGGACCGCTGGATCCTCTCCGATCGGCTGCAGCAGCTTGCCGGCGAACCGCGCGGCCTCGAGTTGGCCGGGGATGTCGTCCTCGACGTGACCACCCGAGGTGGCGAACAGCGGCAGGCAGACCGCGGGGAGGCCGGCAAGCCCCGCCGCCGCGTCGGCAATGCTCGGTGCCTCCTCGACGAAGCCCGAGCGAATGTCGGCGAACATCGCCATGGACCTGATCGCGCCCTCGACGACGCGGGTGGCGGTGGCCGACGCCGGGTTGCTGCGCGAGCCGTGGGCGGCGAGCACCAGCACCGTCTGCTGCGCCCTGTGGCCGAGCCGCTCGGCCGCCTCGCGTGCGCGCCGTGCGCAGAGCGCCGGAAGCAGCGGATCGAGACCGAAGGGGGCCGTGTAGAGGACGGGATTGGACGTCGCCTCGGCCACGCGCCGGCGCAGCTCGCGCCGGACGAAGAAGCCGTCGCTCATGAAGAACGGATAGATGCGGATCGCCTCGCCCGGTCGCGCTGCGAGCGCCGCCTCGAGCGAGCCCGGCTTGGCGAGCGTCGCGCCGCGAACGACCTGGCCGGACAGGCGCACGGCGATGTCGCCGGCGAGGGCCCTCAGCGTGAGATCGAGGGGCTCGGGATTGCTGGGCGAGCCGTGCGCGACGACGACGGCGATGGTGTCGGCCGCGACCGCGCGGGCGTCGAGGGCCGACGCCGTGGCCGGCTCCTGGACCGTGCGCGGCTTCGGCGAGGGGGCATGGCTCATGTCAGATCCCATCGAGGTCGGGGGTAGTCGGCGCAGGACGCGGCACCCGTCTACGGTGAGCGCGGGCTGCCGGTTCAGGTGGCGGTCCGGCGGCCGGTTCCGTGCCGGCGCCGCGCTGCCGGGCGTCGGTGCCGGCCGAAGCGCGCCTCCCGCCCGAAGGACGGATCACCTGCGGAAGGTAGCGCTTTCCCTCGACGACGAGGAAGTCCCACAGCGCCGCGGCCGGCGGCAGCATCCGCTTCTCCTTGTGGCGGACGGCATACCATTTGCGCATGACCGGCAGGCCATCGACGTCGAGGATGACGAGCCGCCCCGATTGAATCTCCGCCGCGATCGTGTGTCCCGAGATCAGCGCCACGCCGAGCCCCGCCATTACCGACTGCTTGATCGTCTCGTTGGAGGTCATGTCCATCGCATTGCGGGGGCGGATGCCAGCCTCGTCGAGCAGCCGCTCGGTCAGGATGCGCGTGCCCGAGCCCTGCTCGCGCATCAGCAGCGTCTCGTCGGCGAGGCGCTCGAGCGGGATCCGACCCGCGCCGGCGAGCGGATGGTCGCGGGCGGCGATGATGACGTGCGGATGGTCGCCGAGCTCGATACACTCGACCTTCACATCCTCCGGCGGGCGGCCCATCACCGCGAGGTCGGTTTCGAGGCTCGCCAGCGAGCGCAGGATCTCGCCCCGATTGGCGACCTGCAGGCGGAGATCGAAATTGAGGTGCGCCGCCCGGAAGCCGCCGAGGGCCGGCACCGCGAAGTACTTGGCGGTGCTGACGACGCCGACGAAGATTCGCCCGCTCCGCAGTCCACTCAGATCCTCGAGTGCCTGCACGCAGGCCTTGAGCCGGTCGTCCACCTGCCGGGCACAGTCGGCGAGCAGCTCGCCTGCGGCCGTGGGCCGCATTTGGCGCCTGTCGCGCTCGAACAGCGGCAGGCCGATCATCGCCTCGAGCTGCTGGAGCTGAAGCGTCACGGCCGGGCCGGTAACGCCCAACGCATTGGCGGCGGACGAAATTTTGCCGCTCTTGGCGATCTCGGCGACGATCCGGAGGTGCTTTGTCGTGGGGGTGCGCATGGCTGCAAGTTAGCAAAACTTAGCGAGTGGCACAGAACATTTAAATTCTAATATCGGAATGGGTGAGTCAACGTCGCGCCAACAACACCGCGCCGACCGGTCGAAGCCCGCCGCGCCGCGCGCCAAGAAGACGACCCAGGAAACGTAAGCCGAGGAGACGACGCCATGAGTGCGCCGCTGACGCTGGACGCCTACGTTTCGGCCCTCGGCGACAGTGGCGCCGAAGGCCGGGCGACGGCGCGTGCGGTGCTGGCGATTGCCGAGGGTGCGATCGAGATCGCCGACGTCATCCGGCGCGGCCCGCTGGCCGGACGTCTCGGCGCTTCGAAGGGCGGCAACACGCAGGGCGACGACCAGAAGGAGCTCGACGTCCTCGCCAACGACGCCCTGATGCGGACGCTGCGCGCGGCCGGAGTGGCGGCGATCGCCTCCGAGGAGATCGAGAAGCCCGAGATCGTCGATCCCGCGGGCACGGTGGCGGTGGCCATCGATCCCCTGGACGGCTCGTCGAACATCGACACCAACATCTCGATCGGCACCATCTTCTCGGTGATCTCGGTCGCCGGCGCCAGGGGCGGGCTCGACGGAGTGTTCCTGCAACCCGGCACCGCCCAGAGGGCGGCCGGATACGTCATCTACGGTCCCCACGTCGCCCTGGTTCTGACGGTCGGCGCGGGCACGCACTTCTTCACCCTCAATTCCGACACGCGGACCTTCGTCCGCACCGGTGCGCCGGCCGCCATCTCGCCGAACACGGGCGAGTATGCCATCAACGCCTCCAACTATCGGCACTGGAGCGATGCCATGCGGGCCTACGTCGACGATTGCGTGGCCGGCCAGGAGGGGCCGCACGAGTCGGACTTCAACACCCGCTGGATCGCGTCGCTGGTCGCGGAATGCCACAGGATTCTGGTGCGTGGCGGTGTATTCCTCTACCCGCGAGACAACCGGAAGGGCTATGAGAACGGCCGGTTGAGGCTCGTCTACGAGGCGAACCCGATCGCCATGCTCGTCGAGCAGGCGGGCGGGATGGCGACCGACGGCCGCAACCGGATCATGGACGTGGTGCCGACCGCAGTTCACCAGCGCTCGCCGCTGATCTTCGGCTCAGCCCGCGAGATCGAGCGGATCATCAGGTACAAGGCGGACCCGAACGCCAGCTTCGGGCGCTCGCAACTGTTCGGCCGTCGCGGTCTCCTGAAGACCTGAGCGGGGAGGTTAAAATGTCGCGCCAGCATCCCATCATCTCGGTGACCGGCTCCTCCGGAGCCGGTACGTCGACCGTCAAGCACACCTTCGAGCAGATCTTCCGCCGCGAGGGGGTCACCGCCGCCATGATCGAGGGCGACGCGTTCCACCGCTACGACCGGGTCGGGATGCGCCAGGCGATGGCGGAAGCCGGCAAGAACGGCAACAACCACTTCTCGCATTTCGGTCCCGAGGCCAACCTGCTCGAGCGGCTCGAGACGGTGTTCAAGGAATACAGCGAGACCGGTGGCGGCAAGACCCGCCACTACGTGCACGACGACCGCGAGGCGGAGCTGTTCGGATCGCCGCCCGGCACCTTCACCGAATGGAAGGATCTGCCGAAGCCCTCGGACCTGCTGTTCTACGAGGGCCTGCACGGGGCCGTCGTGACCGACAAGGTCAACCTCGTCAAGCACGCCGACCTCAAGATCGGTGTCGTGCCGGTGATCAACCTGGAATGGACGCAGAAGATCCATCGCGACCGCGCGGCGCGCGGGTACTCGACGGAGGCGGTGACCGACACCATCCTGCGCCGGATGCCCGACTACGTGAACTACATCTGCCCGCAGTTCACCCACACCGACATCAACTTCCAGCGCGTGCCGACGGTCGACACGTCGAACCCCTTCATCGCGCGCTGGATTCCGACGCCGGACGAGTCGCTGGTCGTGATCCGCTTCCGCGATCCGCGCGGGATCAATTTTCCCTACCTGACGTCCATGATCCATGACAGCTTCATGTCGCGTGCGAACTCGATCGTGATCCCCGGCGGCAAGCTCGACCTTGCCATGCAGCTGATCCTGACCCCGATCATCATGAAGATCGTCGAACTGAAGCGCCGCAGCGTGTGAGGAGAACACACATGAGCCCGCACTCCGGCAGCGCTGCTGCCAAGCCGTCCCAGCAGCCGCTCGTCAGCCAGCGCGAAATGGCGAACGCCATTCGCGCGCTCGCCATGGACGCGGTCGAGAAGGCCAAGTCCGGCCATCCGGGTATGCCGATGGGCATGGCCGACGTCGCGACCGTGCTGTTCACCCGCTTCATGAACATCGATCCGAGGTCGCCGGCGTGGCCAGATCGCGACCGGTTCGTGCTGTCGGCGGGACACGGCTCGATGCTGCAGTACGCGCTGCACTATCTGGTCGGCTACGAGGACATGCCGATCGACGAGCTCAAGCGCTTCCGCCAGATCGGCGCCCGCACCGCGGGCCACCCCGAGTACGGCCACGCCCAGGGCATCGAGACGACGACGGGACCGCTCGGCCAGGGCATCTCGACGGCGGTCGGCATGGCGATCGCCGAGCGGCTGCTCAATCAGCGCTACGGCCGCGACATCGTCGATCACTACACCTACGTCATCGCCGGCGACGGCTGTCTGATGGAGGGCATCAGCCACGAGGCGATCGACCTCGCCGGACACCTGAAGCTCGGCAAGCTCGTCGTGATGTGGGACGACAACGAGATCTCGATCGACGGGCCGACCAGCATCTCGACCTCGACCGACCAGGTGCGCCGCTTCGAGGCGGCGGGCTGGCACGTCCAGTCGTGCGATGGCCACGACCCGGCGGCGGTCGAGGCGGCGATCAGGACCGCGCGCGCGATCACCGACAAGCCGTCGATGATCGCCTGCCGCACCGTCATCGGCTATGGCGCGCCGACGCGCGCCGGCACCGCCAAGGCGCACGGCGAGGCGCTGGGCGCGGAGGAGATCAAGGGCGCCCGCGAGAAGCTCGGCTGGCCGCACGAGCCGTTCGTGGTGCCGGATGCCATCCTCGCAGCGTGGCGCGAGGTCGGCGCGCGCGGTGCCGCTGCGCACAAGGCGTGGGACGCGCGGCTCGAGAAGTCGGGGCGGCGCAGCGAGTTCCGCGCCCAGATCGCGGGCCAGCTTCCGGAAGACTTCGGCGCCAGGATCGCCGCCTTCAAGAAGGAGATGTCGGAGACGAAGCCGAAGCTCGCCAGTCGCAAATCGTCGGAGATGGTGCTCGGCGTCATCAACGGCGCGACGTCGCTGACGCTCGGCGGCTCGGCCGACCTCACGCACTCCAACTACACCATCACCAAGGGCCAGCGCTCGATCACGCCGGACGATTTCTCCGGCAGCTACCTGCACTACGGCGTGCGCGAGCACGGCATGGCGGCGGCCATGAACGGCATCGCGCTGCACGGCGGGTTCATCCCCTACGGCGGCACCTTCATGGTGTTCACCGACTACGCGCGCGGCGCGATGCGGCTCTCGGCGCTGATGGGCCAGCGCGTCGTCTACGTGATGACACACGACAGCATCGGCCTCGGCGAGGACGGACCGACCCACCAGCCGGTGGAGCACCTCGCCATGCTCCGCGCGACGCCGAACATGCTGGTGATGCGCCCGTCCGACGCGGTCGAGACCGCGGAGTGCTGGGAGATCGCGATCGAGCAGACGGAGACGCCGTCGGTGCTGTCGCTGTCGCGTCAGGCGCTGCCGACGCTCCGGACCACTCACAGCGCCGAGAACCTGTGCGCGAAGGGTGCCTACGTGCTCGTGGAGCCGGCCGGCGGCCGGCAGGTGACGATCGTCTCGACGGGCTCGGAGGTGATGATCGCCGCCAAGGCGGCGGAGGATCTCGCGGCTCAGGGTGTGCGCGCCGCGGTGGTCTCGATGCCGTGCTGGGAGCTCTTCGCCGCGCAGCCGAAGTCCTACCAGGATCAGGTGCTCGGCACGGCGCCGTGCGTCGCCGTCGAGGCCGGCGTCCGGCTCGGCTGGGACCAGTGGATCGGCCGCGATGGCAAATTCGTCGGCATGACGGGCTTCGGCGCCTCGGCGCCCGCCGACGATCTCTACAAGCATTTCGGGATCACGCCCGACGCCGTGGCCGCCGCGGCCAAGTCGGTCGCACGCTGAAGGGGTGAGGGCATAATGGCAGTCAAAGTCGCAATCAACGGGTTCGGGCGGATCGGCCGCAACGTGCTTCGGGCGATCGCGGAGAGCGGGCGCAGGGACGTGGTTGTGGTCGCGATCAACGACCTCGGCCCGGTCGAGACCAACGCCCACCTCCTGCGCTACGACAGCGTGCACGGCAGGTTCCCGGGCGAGGTGAAGGTTGCGGGCGACACGCTCGAGGTCGTCTGCGGGTCGTGGTCGTCGGGTCCGATCAAGGTGACGGCGATCAGGAACCCGGCGGAGCTGCCGCACAAGGCGCTCGGCGTCGACGTGGCGATGGAGTGCACGGGCATCTTCACCGCCAGGGAGAAGGCGAAGCTGCATCTCGACGCGGGCGCGAAGCGGGTGCTCGTCTCGGCGCCGGCCGACGGCGCCGACCTGACGGTGGTCTACGGCGTCAATCACGACAAGCTGTCGAAGGACCACCTCGTGGTGTCCAACGCCTCGTGCACGACGAACTGCCTGGCGCCGGTGGCCAAGGTGCTCCATGACCTCGTCGGCATCGACAAGGGGTTCATGACCACGATCCATTCCTACACCGGCGACCAGCCGACGCTCGACACCATGCACAAGGATCTCTATCGGGCGCGGGCGGCGGCGTTGTCGATGATCCCGACCTCGACCGGGGCGGCGAAGGCGGTCGGGCTCGTGCTGCCCGAGCTCAACGGGCGGCTGGACGGCACGGCGATCCGCGTGCCGACGCCCAACGTGTCGGTGGTCGACTTCAAGTTCATGTCGAAGCGCGAGACGACCAGGGACGAGATCAACGCGGCGATCGAGGCGGCGGCCGGCCAGCAACTGAAGGGCGTGCTCGGCACGACCGACCAGCCCAACGTGTCGATGGACTTCAACCACGACGCCCACTCGTCGATCTTCCACCTCGACCAGACCAAGGTCATGGACGGCCGCCTCGTGCGCGTGCTCTCCTGGTACGACAACGAGTGGGGCTTCTCCAACCGCATGGCCGACACCGCCGTCGCGATGGGGAAGGTGATCGCGGCCGACACGGCGGCGGGTGCGGTGAAGGCGTCGGGCGCACGCCGCGTGCGGACAATGAACGGCCTCAATCTCGACGGCAAGACGGTGCTGATGCGCGCCGATCTCAACGTCCCGATGAAGGCCGGAAAGGTGACCGATGCGACGCGCATCGAGCGCCTGCTGCCGTCGATCGCCGAGCTGACCGCCAAGGGTGCGCGCGTCATCGTGATGTCGCACTTCGGCCGGCCGAAGGGCAAGGATCCCGAGATGTCGCTCGCCGGGGTGGCGGCGAAGCTCGGTGAGCTGCTGCCGGGCAAGGAGGTCCGCTTCATTCCCGACTGCATCGGTGAGGACGTCAAGAACCGCACCGCGTGCCTGTTCCCGGGCGAGGTCGCGGTGCTCGAGAACCTGCGCTACTACAAGGGCGAGGAGGCCAACGACATGGCTTTCGCGCGCGAGATCGCGGCGATCGGCGACATCTACGTCAACGACGCCTTCTCCTGCGCGCACCGCGCGCACGCCTCGACCCATGCCATCGCCACCGTTCTTCCGGCCTACGCCGGCGCCACCATGCGCGCGGAGATCGAGGCGCTGACGGCGGCGCTCGAGGTGCCCAAGCGCCCGTCGGCGGCGCTGGTCGGCGGCGCCAAGGTCTCGACCAAGATCGCCCTGCTCGAGAACATGATCCACAAGGTCGACGCGCTCATCATCGGCGGCGGCATGGCCAACACCTTCCTGCTCGCGCAGGGCAAGGCGGTCGGCAAGTCGCTCGCGGAACCGGATCTCGTCGACACCGCGCGGCGCGTGCTCGCGGCGGCGGAGAGGTCCGGATGCCGGATCGTGCTGCCGACCGACGTCGTCGTCGCCAAGGAGTTCAAGGCCGGTGCGGCGAACACCGTCACGGGCGTCGACAGCGTGCCGGCCGACGGCATGATCCTCGATGTCGGGCCCGCGACGGCGAAGGCCGTGGCCGACATGCTGAAGAGCTACAAGACGCTGCTGTGGAACGGACCGCTCGGCGCGTTCGAGATCGAGCCGTTCGGCGCGGCGACGTTCGCGGTCGCGCGGGCGGCGGCGGAATTGACCAGGACCGGCAGCCTGGTCACGGTGGCGGGCGGCGGCGACACGGTCGCGGCGCTCAACGCAGCCGGCGTCACCGACGAATTCACCTACGTCTCGACCGCAGGCGGCGCCTTCCTCGAATGGCTCGAGGGCAAGCCGCTGCCGGGTGTCGAGGTGCTTCTGGACAACGCAAGCGCATCTTGAGGAGGAACGCGTCGTGGCACGTATCACGCTGAGGCAGTTGCTGGATCACGCCGCGGAGCACGCCTACGGCGTGCCGGCGTTCAACATCAACAACATGGAGCAGGGGCTCGCCATCCTCGAGGCGGCCAAGAAGACCGACAGCCCGGTCATCATCCAGGCGTCGCGCGGCGCGCGTTCCTACGCCAACGACATCATGCTGTCGAAGATGATGGAGGCGCTCGAGCTGATGTATCCGCAGATCCCGATCTGCATCCATCAGGACCACGGCAACAACGTCGCGACGTGCCTGTCGGCGATCCAGAACGGCTTCACGAGCGTCATGATGGACGGCTCGCTGAAAGAGGACGCCAAGACGCCCGCCGACTACGACTATAATGTCGCCATCACCAGACAGGTCGCCGACCTCGCGCACATGGTCGGCGCGTCGGTCGAGGGCGAGCTCGGCTGCCTCGGCTCGCTCGAGACCGGTCACGGCGAGGCCGAGGACGGCCACGGCTTCGAGGGCAAGCTCGACAAGTCGATGCTGCTGACGGACCCCGACGAGGCGATGCGGTTCGTCGCCGAGACCAAGGTCGACGCGCTGGCGGTCGCCATCGGCACCTC
>JAKAML010000349.1 GCA_021812845.1 Pseudomonadota bacterium | reverse complement strand
CGAGCGGTCCGTCGCGCACCGCCGCCAGCAGCCCGAGCCGCACCGCTGCCGTCAGCACCTGCGTGTGGACGAAGCCGGCGATGATGTCGAACAGCGCCCGCTCCTTGCGCCGCGCGAAGCCGCGCGTCAGCGGAAAGCGCGCCACCCAGCGCTGAAAGCCCGGCCGCTCGAGCAGCCGGTCGCGCAGCGCATAGACGCGATCCGTCGCCGTCTGCCGCGCCGGGGCCGTTTGGCGGGACGCCGCCAACTCCGCCGGCTCGACGCGCCGGGGCCGCTCGTTCATGCGCTGCTCCTCACCACATACGTGTCACGCCGCGGGCCGCGGCACTCGGGCCGAGACACTCGGGCCGAGACACTCGGGCCGCCACCCTCAGGCCGCGCCCCCCCCAGGCCGCGACCCTCAGGCTGCGACCCTCAGGCTGCGACCCTCAGGCTGCGACCCTGGCGAGACCGGCCGGCAGCAGCCGCTGCGCATCGCGCAGGACGAGCTTGCGGAACGCATCGCGACCAGGGCAGTCGGGCACCGCGGCGAGTGCATCCTCGAGCAGGCCCTCGACGCGCGACACCGCGCCCGCAACGCCGCGCTCGGCGACCGTGCTCGGCCGCGCCAGCGCCGCGTCGCGGCCGACCGGCTTGCCGAGTGCCGTGGCATCGCCGACGGCGTCGCAGATGTCGTCCGCGGCCTGGAACGCCCGGCCGAGGATCTCGCCGAACCGGTGCCACGGCGCCGCCTCGTGCCCGGCCGCCAGCCCGCCGACCGCCGCCGCGCCCGCGAACAGCGCCCCGGTCTTGGTGCGGTGGTAGGCGTCGAGCTCGATCGACGGCTCGCATTCCCAGGCCTGGCCGGCGGCGATCCCGGACGGCGCGCCGACCGCCCGCGCCACCGCGCCGAGCACGCCGGCGCAGCGCGCGGGATGGCGGATCGGCAGCGCCGCCAGCGTCTCGAAGGCGAGCACGATCAGCGCGTCGCCCGTCAGCACGGCGATGCGCTCGCCGTAGGCGGCGGTGATCGACGGCTGGCCGCGCCGCGTCGCCGCGTTGTCGAAGCACGGCAGGTCGTCGTGCACCAGCGACGCACAATGGAGGAGCTCGATCGCCACCGCTCCCGCCAGCGCCAGCTCGCGGTCGTCGCCGCCGCAGGCTTCCGCCACCGCCAGCACGAGCCGCGGCCGGATCCGCTTGCCGCCGGGCAACACGGCCCTCGTCAGCGCCTCCGCCAGCCGCTCGGGACAGTCCGAGCCGCGGGTCCGCGACAGGGCCGTCTCCAGCGCTGTCTCGATCAGATCCGCCTTCGCCGCCATGCCACAGCCTCCGCGGTTGACTGTAAGTCGTTTTGGTCGTTCTCTAGTGTCAACTTATTTGGACATCGCAGCGGCCGCTCGTCAACCGCCATTCGCTCGGAGCACGCACATGGCTTCCAGCCGCGTCGTCGTCGTCGGGGCCGGCATCGGCGGCCTGAGTGCGGCGATGCTGCTGGCCGCGGCCGGCTGCGACGTGGTCGTGGTCGAGCGCGCGGCGACGCCCGGCGGCAAGATGCGCGAGATCGCCCTGGGCGGGGCCGCGATCGACGCCGGACCGACCGTGTTCACCATGCGATGGGTGTTCGACGAGCTGTTCGCCGAGGCCGGCGCCACGATCGCCGACGCGGTCCGCCTCGCCCCGGCCGGGATCCTCGCCCGCCACGCCTGGAGCGAGGACGAGCGACTAGACCTCCACGCCGATCCCGAGGCCAGCGCCGCGGCCATCGGCGACTTCGCCGGCGCCGCCGAGGCGCAGGGATTCCGCGCCTTCTGCCGCGCCGCGCGCATGACCTACCTCGCGCTCGAGCGCACGTTCCTCACCGCGTCCCGTCCATCGGCGCCCGGCCTCGTCGCACGCATGGGGCTGTCCGGTCTCAGGCAGTTCCGCCACACCAATCCGATGGCGAGCATGTGGACCGAGCTCGGCCGCTACTTCGCCGATCCGCGCCTGCGCCAGTTGTTCGGCCGCTATGCCACCTACGTCGGCTCCTCGCCGTTCGCGGCGCCCTCGACGCTGATGCTGATCGCCCACGTCGAGCAGGACGGCGTGTGGCTGGTCGAGGGCGGGATGCACCACCTGGCCCGCGCGATGGCCGCGACCGCGGAGGCGCGCGGCGCGCGGATCCGCTACGGCTGCGAGGTCGCGGAGATCGCCGCCGACCGCCACGGCCGCGCCACGGCCGTGGTGCTCGCGAGCGGCGAGCGCCTGGCCGCCGACGCCGTGGTGTTCAACGGCGACACGGCCGCCCTCGCCGCGGGGCTCGCGGGCGAGGCCGCCCGCCGCGCGGTTCCCCGCCACGATCCCGCGACCCGCTCGCTCTCCGCCGTCACCTTCGCCATGGAGGCCGAAGTCGGGGGCTTTCCGCTGGTCCGCCATACGGTGTTCTTCTCCGGCGACTACCGCGACGAGTTCGACGCGATCTTCACGCGCGGCCGGCCGCCGACCGATCCGACCGTCTACGTCTGCGCCCAGGACCGCGACGACCGCGGACCCGATCCCACCCGCGCCGCGCGGCCGCCCGTCCCCGAGCGCATCTTCTGCCTTCTCAACGCCCCCGCGACCGTCGCCCCGCGGGCGGCGGAGGGCGACGCCCCCGACACGTCCTGGAGCAACCCGCTGGAGATCGAGAGATGTCGCCTTCGCATGGACCGACGATTGGCCGCATGTGGACTGACGCTCACGGCCGCGCCGCGCACGACCGCCGTGACGACCCCTTCGGACTTCGCCCGCCTGTTCCCGGGCTCGGGGGGAGCGCTCTACGGCATGGCTTCCCACGGCTGGATGGCCTCGTTCCGCCGGCCGGCGGCGCGGACCCGGATGGCCGGGCTCTATCTCGCGGGCGGCAGCGTCCACCCGGGGGCGGGCGTGCCGAT
>JAKAML010000348.1 GCA_021812845.1 Pseudomonadota bacterium | reverse complement strand
CTTCGGCAACACGACGATCGCCTCGGTGCCCTTCCTGAGCTCGGAGCGCAGCTCGAAGGTGCCGCCGTGCAGCTCGATCAGGTTCTGCACGATCGGCAGGCCGAGGCCGGTGCCGCCCTCGGCGGTCTGGTGGGCGAGCGAGCCCTGGCCGAACGCCTGCAGCACCTTCGGGATCTCGTCCTCGGGGATGCCGGGGCCTGTGTCGCGGACCGACAGCCATTGTCCGCCTTCGGCGGTGGCGGCGATGGTGACGGTGATGCGTCCGCCCTTGGGCGTGAACTTGATCGCGTTCGACAGCAGGTTGAGCACGATCTGGCGGATCGCCCGCTGGTCGACCCACACCGGCGGCAGCTCGGGGTCGTAGTCCTCGACGAGCTGCAGGCCCTTGGCGTCGGCCTTGAGCCTGAGCAGGCGGTGGCAATCCTCGGCGACGTCCGTGAGGCGGATGGTTTCTTCGTGCAGCTCGTAGCGGCCGGCTTCGATCCGAGACAGATCGAGGATCTCGTTGATGAGGTTCAGCAGGTGGCGTCCGCTGTCGTGGATGTTTCCGGCGTATTCCTTGTAGGTCGGGTTCGCCATCGGTCCGAGGATCTCGCCCTGCATGACCTCGGAGAAGCCCATGATGGCGTTGAGCGGGGTCCGGAGCTCGTGGCTCATCGTGGCGAGGAAGCGCGACTTGGCCTTGTTGGCGGTCTCGGCGCGACGCCGGGCCTCGTCGGAGATCGACTTCTGCTCCTCGAGCTCGGCGATCAGCGCGTCCTTCTGCGAGCGGAACTCGAGCATGGCGAGCGCGGTCGAGTTGAGGCCCTTGGCGAGGAAGACGAAGTAGACGTGGACGCCGACCGCCATCGAGGCCAGCGCGAAATAGAACGGATCGTTGAGCAGCAGCAGCCGCGCGACGACCGCCGCGGTCATCGGGATCGTGCCGGCGTAGAGGATCGGCATCACCGTCGAGGCGAACGTCATGCGGATCGCGAGCAGCACGATCAGTGTCGCGAAGATGAAGACGTGCGAGGAGAACACCTCGGTCGAGGGCGCCTGCAGCGCCGCACCGATGCCGACCAGCGCGAAGCCCGCCCAGACGAAGCCGTTCAGCACCTCGGCCAGGAGCAGCCGGCGGCGCCAGAGCTTGAGGTCGACCTCCTCGCGCGGGATCGCCAGGAAGCGGCGCGACAGCTCGAGCAGCAGCACCTTGGCGGCGATGACGAGCACGAGCCAGATGCTCGCCTGCATCACCGGCGCCCAGAACATGGAGGCGAGCGAGAAGATGATCGACAGCGCCGGCATGGTGACGGCGGCGCCGATCTCGTTCCTGACGAACATCGACAGCAGCTCGTACTCGAACTCGGGCTTGATCGAGGTGCCGTTGGCGAGGCGGTAGCGGGCGGCCTTGATGTCCTCGGCGGCACGCTTGCGCATGTCGCGTTGGCCGCGCATTGTGGCGAACTGGTCCCTGGTGGAGTTCGTGCTCATCCCATCCGCCGTGTCGGGCGCCGGTCGGGGGTGCGCCGTCCCCCGGCCACGCGCCTGCCGGTCCGCGGCGGTCGCACCGCCGGCCCAACGAGGGTTAATGTCCACTGAATTCACTAACTTAGGGTTTATTCCGGCCGTGTGCTGCCGAGGTCCGTGAGATGCAGCCGAACCGGCCGCGGAACGAGGGCTCCCGGAGTGGCGGCTGGCGCCGGCGCGGCGACCTCCGCTCGGGCCTCGTCGGCACGCTCGAGGACGCGCTGCGGCGCGTCTTGCCGGTGCGGCTCAAACCATTCGCCCGCTGGATCGTGCTGGCAGGCCTCGTCGTCGTGGCGGCGGTCGGGGGGCGCCAGGTCGGCCCCCACCTCGGCGGCGGGGACGGAACGCGGGTCGCGGGCCCGGTGGAAGGCGTCGCCCGCCTGGTCGACGGCGACAGCTTCTTCATCGGCGAGCGCGAGGTCCGCCTGACGGGGATCGACGCGCCGGAGGGCCGCCAGATCTGCACCCGCGACGGCAAGAGCTGGCCGTGCGGCGAGGAGGCGCGGCGGCAGCTCGCGCGCCTGATCGGCGGCCACACCGTCGCCTGCCGTGCGGTCGAGACCGACCAGCACGGGCGGATCCTCGGCCACTGCCGGGCCGGCGAGGCGGAGCTCAACCGCGAGATGGTGCGCAGCGGCTATGCGCTGGCCTATGGTGCCTTCGACAGCGATGAGCGCGACGCCAGGGCCGGGCGCCGCGGGCTGTGGTCGGGAGAGTTCGAGCGGCCGCGCGACTGGCGCCGCTCGCACGGCATCGGCCGCTGACGAGGGGTGGAAGAACGGCGCGTGACGGCGCGCCGATCCTGTGCCTGCACGGCCAGCCGTCCTGGTCCTACCTCTACCGCAAGATGATCCCGCGCCTGACGGCCGCCGGCCATCGCGTGCTGGCGCCCGATCTCATCGGCTTCGGCCGCTCCGACAAACCCGCGCACGTGGACGACTACACCTACGCCGGCCACGTGGACTGGCTGAACCAGTGGCTGCGCGGCCTTGATCTCACCAACCTCACGCTCGTCGGCCAGGACTGGGGCGGCCTCATCGGCCTGCGCCTCGTCGCCGAAAACCCGGATCGCTTTGCGCGCGTGGTGGCGGCCAACACGTTCCTCCCCACGGGCGACCAGCCGGCCGGCAAAGGCTTCGACGACTGGAAGAACTACGCCCTCACCACCCCCACCTTTGACGTTGGCAAGATCGTGAACAAGGGCACCGCCCGCGGCTTCGGCCCCGACGTGCAGGCCGCCTACGATGCGCCGTTCCCCGACGACACCTTGAAGGCGGGCGCCCGCGTGTTCCCCCGTCTGGTGCCCGTGACGCCCGACGATCCGGCCGGGCGCGCCAAGCGCAAAGCGTGGGAAGTGCTGATGAAGTGGACCAAACCCTGTCGCACCACGTTC
>JAKAML010000347.1 GCA_021812845.1 Pseudomonadota bacterium | reverse complement strand
CGACCCGGCCGGCCCCGCACCGCGTCCGCGGTCGCCGCGACCGGCGGCCGGCGCGGCGCGCACGCCGGATGGTGACGACGACGCGGAGCCGGACCCGCCCCCGGCGCCGATGTCCCCGCACACGAATGCCCGCGACCGCGCCGCCATCCTCGCCTCCGCGCGAAGCTGGGGCTACCAGTTGCAGAAACTCGACCTGAAGCGCGCCGCGGCCTCCCCGTTCGACGTCCTCGTCGTCGACTACTCGCGCGACGGAACGGACGCGAAGGCGCTCCGCCCCGCCGATCTCCACAAGCTCCGGTCGATGCCCGGAGGTGGCCGGCGGCTTCTCCTCGCCTACCTCTCGATCGGCGAGGCGGAGAGCTATCGCTACTACTGGGATCCGTCCTGGTCCAAGGACAGGCCGTCATGGCTGTTGTCGGAGAACCCCGACTGGGCGGAGAACTACGCCGTCTGCTTCTGGGATCTCGGCTGGCAGCAGCTCGTGTGCGGCAGGCCGTCGAGCTACCTCGACAAGATCGTCGCCCAGGGCTTCGACGGCGTCTACCTCGACAAGTGCGACGTCTTCGAGGATCTCGAGCGGCGCGAGAAGAAGACCGCGCGCACGAGGCCCGATCTCGAGGCCGACATGGTCGCCTTCGTCGTCCGGCTGTCGCGCCACGCCAAGGCGCGGGCGCCGGGATTCCTCGTCGTCATGCAGAACGCCGAGAGCCTCATCGAGCACGAGGCGCTGCGCGCGGCCATCGACGGCGTTGCCAAGGAGGAGCTCGTCTTCGGCCTCGACGGCCCGGAGCGGCGGAACGCCAAGGGCGAGATCGAGGACGCGCGCAAGGCGCTCGATCTCGCGAAGCGGGACGGCAAGGCGGTGCTGGTGGTCGAGTACCTCGACAATGCCGCGAAGATCGCCGAGGCGACGGCCTATGCCGCCACCGCCGGCTACAACCTCTACATCGCCCCCAGGGACCGCGAGCTCGACCGCCTCAACTACGACGTGCTCCAGGCATGACGGCGGCGAGCGCGTCGCGCGCCCGCTCCCCGAGCGGCCTCTTACCGGCGCCGGCCGTCGCCGCCGCGATCGAGGGGTTGTTGCCGATGAACGTCAGGTAGTTGAGATCGGTGAAGGTCCGCTCCGCCATCGCGTAGGCGAACAGGCTTGCGATCAGGCAGGCGAGGAAATAGCCGGTGCCGTAGTAGTCCTCCCCGCCCGCGACACTCAGCACCGACAGTCCGAGATTGAGGCCGAGGAAGGCGATCTGCAGCACGAGGAACAGCTTGCGCCGGTCGAAGAACAAGAGCATCGACGTCGCCGCGATGAAGATGAACTGGAACACCGAGCCGAGCGCGCCGTAGCGCAGGATCGCGATCTGCCGGTACTGCATGTTCAAGAGGTCGATGATCGCCGGTGCCGCGAGGATGAGCACCGCGCAGATCCCGACCTGGGCGATGGTGACGAGCACGAGGTGATCGAGCGTGTCGCTCTTCAGCCTGGCGCGCGACGCCTCGATCTGCGCGATCGTGCCGTGCGACTTGATCGTCCCGTAGTAGTGCTGGTAGCGCTCGAAAAAGCCGGTCTCGAGCTGCATGACGAACTGCGCCAGTGACGGGATGATGACGAGCGAGGCGATGAACATGGCGCTGTCGTAGAGCGGCGCATGGATCAGCCCCGAATCGAGCCGCTCCCCGGTCGAGGCCAGCCAGAACACCCACTTGTCGACCCACACCGCCGCCGTCCCGACGAGCGCGCCCCAGGCCAGCAGATGATAGCGGCCGAGGCCCGCGACCAGTTCCGCGACACCCGCGCCGAGATCCGCGACCGGCTCGGGAAACGCTTCCAGCACCCGCCGCGTCAGCCCGAGGAGGATCAGCACCAGCCCGGCGAGGAACCCCCAGGCCATGCCGCGCGGGCCGAGCCCCGCCAGCGCTGCGGCGATGCCGAGGACCAGCGACACCAGCATTCCGGCGAGGAACGACAGCGTCACGCCCTTGTAGTCGCGAACGGCGCCGCAGAAGCTCAGCGCCACCCAGATCAGCGCCACGGTGAGCGACATCGCGACGAGGATCACCGCCATGTCGCCGGGCACGCGGAGCAGCAGCACGAGCAGCAGCGGCGGCGGCGCGACCGCCGCGATGCTCGCCGCGTAGGCGGCCAGCAGCAGGCCACGCACCCCGCTCGTGTCCTTGAGCCACAGCCGGTCCGCGACCAGCCGCGTGGCGATGATCGTCACCGGCGCCGTCAGCACGAGAGATATCGCGAAGGCGTAGATGATGACGATGCGGAAGTTGGCGAGATTGTCGAGGCCGACGATGCGCTCGACCGACAGCGTGATGAATGCGAGGCTGAAGATCGTGAACAGCCACGGGCCGGCCGCGACGACCGCCGCGTGTCCGAATGCCGACGCCATCGACGTCAGCGTCTCCTGCCGGCCCAGTCGCCGGATCTCGAAGCCGATGCCGGCCATGGCTACGCGACCTCCTCCCCGGCGCCCCAGGTCGGCAGCCGGATCAGCTTGCGGTAGAGATCGGCGTAGGCCGCGGCCGCCTGGCCCGAGGTGTAGTAGGTCTCGACTCGCCGTCGCAGCGCCGCGCCGTAGGCCCGCCGCCGCGGGTGATCGAGCAGGAGTGCCGTCACCGCGTCCGCGATCTCGTAGGGCGCCACGAGATCGGTGACGATGCCGCCCGGCCCCAGGGGCGGGCTCTCGTCCGGGCGCCCCTCGATGATCTCGCGGCACGAGCCGGCGTTGGTCGCCACGAACGGGATCCCTGCGGCGCCCGCCTCCAGCACCACGAGCGGCTGGCTCTCGCTCAACGACGTCAGCACCGCGACGTGCACCTGCGGCATGTAGTCGGTGATGTTGACCGCGCCGGTGAAGATCACCGTTTCCGCCAGACCGAGGCGCTCGACCAGCGCC
>JAKAML010000346.1 GCA_021812845.1 Pseudomonadota bacterium | reverse complement strand
CACGACCGCATGACCACATCGCGCACCCTCGGCGGGCGTCCGGCGGCCAAGGCGGGCCAGTCCGCGGCTGGCCGAGCTCCGTCGGGCCAAGAATTGTCGGGCCAAGCTTTGTCGGGCCAGGGGGGCGCCACGATAGGCCAGGGCGCCACAGCCGGGCCGCGCCCGGCTGTGGCGCGGGCCGGCGGCGACTTCATCTTCGTGCGCGACTTCGTGCTCGGTGTGAACGTGGGTGTGTACGCCGAGGAGAAGGGCGTCACCCAGGAGATCAGCTTCTCGGTCGAGGCGTACCTGGCTCCGGGCGTGAAGAGCCTGACCGACGATATCGCCGAGGTTCCATCCTACGCCGACATCATCGACGGCATCGAGGCGATCGCCCGCGAAGGGCATATCGAGCTCGTGGAGACGTTCGCCGAGCGGATCGCCGCCCACTGCCTGAAGGACCGCCGCATCGCCGAGGTGCGGGTCCGGCTCGAGAAGCTCGAGCGCGGTCCGCGGCGCGGGGTCGAGATCGTCCGCGGGAGGTGAGGCGATGGCGCGCTCAGCGCCCGGGCGCGGGGCCGGACCGGCGGTCGTGGTCAAGCTCGGGGGCAGCCTGCTCGAAGGCCATGGCGCACCCGTGCTCGGCTGGCTCGACGTCGTCGCGCGGAGCAGGGTGCCGGTCGTGATCGTGCCGGGCGGCGGGGCATTCGCGGATCTGGTGCGCAGCGAGCAGCGGCGGCTCGGTTTTTCCGACCGGACGGCGCACCGGATGGCGCTCGTCGCCATGCACCAGACGGCACTTGCGCTGGCCGATCTGCAGCCGGCGCGGCGGCGGCTCGTCGTGTGCGACGGCGGACGCGCGATCGGCGACGCCCTGGCGGCGGGCCGCGTGGCGCTCTGGGTGCCGCTGCCGATGACCGACGGCGATCCCGCGATCCCGGAGGATTGGTCGATCACCTCGGACGGACTTTCGGCTTGGCTCGCGGCGCGGATCGGAGCGCGCGAGGTGGTGCTCGTCAAGTCGCTGCCGGGAGCCGGCCGGATGACGCTTGCGGCGCTCGGCGCGGCGGGCGCCGTCGATCCCGAGTTCGCGCGCCGGGTCGGGGACGGGGCGATCCCGTGGCGCGTGCTCGGGCCGGGAGACGAGGCGCGGCTCGCGGACCTCGTCGGGACGGAGGCGGAGATGCAACCCGATGCCGGCGCCGGCTACGGGCCCGGTTCGGGCAAGACGCGCCGATAACGGCAACGGGCGATCGCCGTCGACGCTGGGGACGGAGCGTGCTATCGCGCCAGGATGGCGCGCGACAAGGTGAAAAAGCCCCGCTTCGGCTGGGCGCTGACGGGCTCCGGCCACTACTTCAAGGAATGCCTCGCGGTGATGCAGAGGCTTCCCGACCTCGACGTGTTCGTCTCCAAGGCGGCGGCCGAGGTGATCCGCATGTACAAGCAGGATCTCGCGCTGCCCGACGGCACGCGCATCTTCAAGGACACGACCGCGAGCGCGGTGCCGGTGGGTGGCTTCTACTACGGCGTCTACCATACGCTGGTCGTGGCGCCGGCGACGTCGAACACGGTCGCCAAGGCGGTGGCCGGGATCTCCGACAACCTCGCCACCAACGTCTTCGCGCAAGCCGGCAAGTGCCGCGTGCCGGCGATCGTGTTCGCGTGCGATACGGCACCCGAGATGGACACCGAGGCACCGAAGGGAATGGTGAAGGTCTATCCGCGCCGCATCGATCTCGAGAACACGGAGCGGCTGAGGTCGTTCGACGATACGACGGTGGTCGAGAGCCTCGGCGATCTCGAGGCGGCGGTCGAGGCGCGGCTCCGATGGCTGAAAAGCTCCTGTTCCTGACCGGCCGGCTGGCCGAGCCGCGCCTGAAGGAGACGGTCGCGTCGCTCGGGCTGCCGGCGGGGTCGTGGGCGGTCGACAACCTCGGCATCAAGGTCGCGGCGCTGATGACCGAGGCGATCGTCAGGAACCGGCTCAAGGGGCCGCTCGACGCCCGTCGCGTGATCGTTCCCGGCAGGTCACGGATGGACCTCGCCCGGCTCGGCCAGCACTTCGGCGTGCCGTTCGAGCGCGGCCCCGACGAGCTGATCGACCTGCCGCAGTATTTCGGCAAGGGCGGGCGGCCGCCCGACCTCACCAAGCACGACCTCAGAATCTTCGCCGAGATCATCGAGGCGCCGACGCTGACGGTCGAGGAGATCGTGCGGCGCGCGGCGGCGCTGGCGGCGTCGGGGGCCGACGTGATCGACATCGGCTGCCAGCCCGACACGCCGTTCGCCGAGCTCGAGGCCGTGGTCGCGGCGCTCCGTGCCGCGGGGCACAAGGTCTCGGTCGACAGCGGCGACGTCGAGGAATTGCGCCGCGGCGCGCGGGCGGGGGCGGACTACGTGCTGTCGCTCGACGAATCGTGCCTCGACGTGGTGGCCGGATCCGCGTGCGTGCCGATCCTGGTGCCGAAGCCGCACGGCGACCTCGCCTCGCTCGTGCGCGCGATCAACAAGGCCCGGGCGATGGGCATCCCCCACATCGCCGATCCGATCCTCGATCCGATCCATTTCGGCTTCACGGCGTCGATCGGGCGCTATGCCGAGCTGCGGCGGCTCGAGCCCGAGGTCGAGATCCTGATGGGCACCGGCAACCTGACCGAGCTGACGGACGCCGACAGCCAGGGCGTGACGGCGGCGATGCTCGGCATATGCTCGGAACTCCTGATCCGCAACGTGCTCGTGGTGCAGGTGTCGCCCCACACGCGGCGCACGGTCGAGGAGCACGATGCGGCGCGGCGGCTGATGTATCGCGCGCGGGAGGACCAGAGCCTGCCCAAGGGCTTCGGCGGCGGGCTCCTGTCGCTGCACGACCTGCGGCCGTTCCCGCTCTCGGGCGCGGAGGTCGCGGCGCAGGCCGCGGGCGTGCGCGAC
>JAKAML010000345.1 GCA_021812845.1 Pseudomonadota bacterium | reverse complement strand
ACAACGCGATCCTGCCAGCGTTCCGCCGCGGTGACTTCTCGGGCGGCATCCGCGCCGGCGTGCGCGACATCAAGGACGTACTGCTCGGCGACGCGGAGGCCGTCAAGGAACGCGCGAAGGGCAGGCATACCGCACCCGAAACCGATGTCACGACGCTGATTTTCCTCGCGATCTGGATCGCGATCTTCGCGTTCATCATCTACGTCCACGTTCGCCACGGTCACAGCCTGCAGCGATCTGCGAACCGCCGGCGGCGCCGGGAGGACGGCGGGATCGTCATCCTTCCCGGCGGCACGGGCAGCGGATCGGGCCATTGGGGCGGCAGCTCGGGAGGCGGCGGATGGTCCGGCGGCGGCGGTGATTTCGGCGGCGGCGGCGCCTCGGGCGGCTGGTGAAGGGAGCGAGAGTCATGGGGCTGATCTCGGAAGCTGACAGGAGCCGCATCTCGGCGGCCATCGCGGATGCGGAACGCCAGACCTCGGGCGAGATCGTGTGCGTGATCGCCGGCGAAAGCGACAGCTACTACTACGCGACCTACATGTGGGCGGCGCTCGTTGCGCTGATCGTGCCGTGGCCGCTCGTCTATTTCACCTGGTGGCCGGTGCAGTGGATCTATGCCCTGCAGCTCCTCGTTTTCCTGGCCCTGCTCGCGATCATGATGCCGCGCTCCATCAGGATGCGGCTCGTGCCCCGGTCGGTGCAGCGGACGCGCGCGCATCGCCGCGCGGTCGAGCAGTTCCTGGTCCAGAACCTCCACACCACCGACGGCCGGACCGGGGTTCTGATCTTCATCTCGGTGGCCGAGCGCTACGCCGAGGTGCTCGCGGATCACGGCATCCACTCGAGGGTCGCGCCCGGCACCTGGCAGGGGATCGTCGATCGCCTGACGGCGAAAATCGGCCGCGACCGCACCGCCGACGGGTATGTCGAGGCGATCGGTACGGTCGGCAAGCTGCTCGCGGAGCACTATCCGCCGGGATCGGCCGATCCCAACGAGCTGCCCGACCATTTGATCGTCATCGAATAGCCCGGGCGCGCCCGGGCGCGACGTGCGGGCGGATGTCGAGGGCCGCCTGGAGCCAGGTCACGACGCCCGGTCGAGCGCGGCGCGATCGTGGGTGCGGGCGCCGGCGCCCGCGGCTTCGAGCCGCTGGATAGCGTCGGCGAGCGCATCGAGATCCTCGCGCACCCGGTCGGCGGCCGCGCTCCCGCCCGACGCCTCGAGATGCTCGAGGGCGGAGAGCTTGGCGCGCACGGCGTCCTCGAGCAGGCGCACGCTGGTGCGGCTCTCGCCGAGCGACCACAGCGCCGTTCCGCGCACGTTATCGATGGCGGCGGCCTCCGACGGCGACAGCGCGCGAATCCCGGCGTCGAGCGCCGATTCGAGCAGCGTGATCGCCTCTTGAAGCATGGTCTCGTCGTCGTGGCTCGCGGCCAGCGAAACGTAGGCGCGGCCGAGCGCCGCCTTGGCGGCGCCGACGTCGAGATCGGCGACCAGCTCCGACGGCTGGGCGAGGGCGGCCTTCAGCGCCGGGACGGCGTCCTCCAGCACGTCGGTCTCGCCGGTCTCCTCGGCGATCCGAACGAGGGTCTCGCCGAGGGCGACCTGCGCCTCCGCCCACGCCTTCGGCGCGCGGTCCTTGGTCAAGAGTCCGAGCGCGGCGCGGAACGCGAACGCCGCGTCTCCGAGCGTCACGACGTCGCCCTGGAACTCGCCGGTCCGCTTGAGCGCGGTCGCGAGGCCGAACTGGGCGGCGGTCCAGCGGTCCATGGCGTGCAGGCGGGAGAACACGTCGACCGCCGGCTTGAAGTGGAGTGCCGCGGCCAGGAAGCGCTCCGGACGCGCTTCGCGCGCGCCGAGCAGCAGCAAGAGCTCGCCGAGGTCGACGTGGGCCTGCGCCCAATCGAGCGGCGCGTGCTCCTCGGACAGGAAACCGCCGGCCTCGGCGTAGATCTGGGCGGCCTCCAGCAGCACCCGGTCGTCGTCGTGGCGGCTGCCGTGCGCGACGAGCGCCGCGGCCTGCCGCGACAGCAGGGGGCCGCGGCCGAGCCGGTCGGCGGGCGCCAGGCCCGCCACCGCATAGGCATAGAGCCGGGCCGCGTTGCGCCAGTCGCCGGCGATCTCCGCCAGCCGGGCGCGCATGACGCGGATCGCAGTCGTGGCGGCGGACGCCGCGCCCGCCTCTCCCGGTGCCCCGCCGTCGTGCCGCGCCTGCCCCATGACGTCGGCGTCGGCCAGCAGCACGTCGGCGGCCGCGAGCTCGCCGTCGGCGAGCATCAGCCGCAGGCGCTCGGCGACGTCGACGGAGAGGATCGCCGGCCTCGTCGCCTCGATCGTCGCAATCTGCGCGATGAATTCCGCACAGCGCGCGGCAATCGCCTCGATCTCGGGCAGGGCACGGTCATCACAGGAAGCCACGCCCTCGGCACCGATGGCGGCCACGAGCAGGGCGACGGGGACGACGTAGTCCTCCGCGATGCGCTCGACGGCCGGCGGCACCGGACGTGCCGTCGCGGCCTCCGGATCGGCGCCGGCGGGGGCGGTGTCGGCTGCCGCGCCGGCCATGAACTCGCCGTCATCCGCCGCCGGGTGGCCGCTGGACGCCGCCGGGAAGGTTTCGTCGCCGCCGAAGGCATAGGTTATCGCCGGGCGCAGCGCCATGAGGGTCTGGTGCCGGGAGAGGAGGGACGACAGGAGACGCGAGACGAGGAAGAAGCACAGGGTCTCGTCGAGATCGCGCGCGGCGATGATGCCCGCGCTCCGTGCACCGAGGATGATTTCCGACGTCAGCCGGTGGGCCACGAGGTCGACGCTGCCGCCCTGGCGGCGGATGCGTCCGGTCTCGGCGATAATCCCGGTCACGACGCTTGCGTCGGGCCGGTGCGCCATCACGATCTCCGGCAGCGCCGCGAGG
>JAKAML010000344.1 GCA_021812845.1 Pseudomonadota bacterium | reverse complement strand
CTCGGCGCTCGACGCGACGACGCTCTCGGCGACGGCGCGGACGCGGCCGGTCTCGTAGGACACCCATGCCGACCAGCCGATCCAGGCGAGAAGCGGCAGGCCGACCATCCACGCCAGCGCCTTCAATGCGGCGATGCCGGCCTTGGGCGGCGCGAGCTCGGCTTCCTTCTCGGCGATTCGCGCGGCGAGCCGCTCGCGGGTCTCCATCAGCAGCACGTTCGTCGCCGAGGACGGCAGTGCGCCGTGCGGATGGGCGACGGAGAGACCGGCGAGGGCTTCGAGCCCGGACAGGAACTCGTCGTCGATGACCCGCTCGACGGCGGCGTGCTGCGAACCGGTGCAACGGACGGCGAGCAGGTGCAGCGGCGACAGCCGGAGGTAGACCTGGGCGTCGCCGAGATCGATCTGGCGCAAAGCGCGGCCGTCGTCGCGGAACGCCTCGCTGGCGAACTCGGTCAGCGCCGATAGGACGCCCGAGACGACTTGCTCGCGGTTGGCGCCGGGGACGCTCTCGGGCCAATGGCCGACGAGCTCGCCGGTTCCGCGGCGGATGAGGAGAAGCTCCTCGATCTCGGTGCGCTGGGTCTCCGCGAGCGCGAGCTCGGCAGCGGAGCGGCCGGTCGAGAGCGCGGCGAGACGGAGCATGAACGGGTTCTGCTCGAGCCGGCGGTTGACCTCCTCCATGAGATCTTTCATGGCGCTGGCGACGTAGGCCTTCACCATGCGGCCGGTCATCGGGTAGAGCGCCTCGACCAGCTCGTCGCGGCTGTTCCTGATCTCGGTCTTGACCGTGCGCACGACGAGCGGCGAGACGGCGTCGGCCAGCTCGTCGTGACGCTCGATCTCGGCCTGGCGCAGGGCGCCGTCGATGACGCCGGCGACGCTCCGCTCGAGCCGCTCGGCGGTGCCCAGGCGGTCGAACAGCTCGTCGATGCGCTGCAGCACGGCGAGCCGCTCGCGCTTCTCCGCGGCGGACAGCCCTTCGAGGTCGGCGACGAGGCGCTTCCGGTCGGCGGCGGCGGTCTCGGCCAGGAGATCGATGCGGCGGCCGAGATCGGCCAGCGTCTGGCTCTCGCTGTCGAACAGCAGCTCCTTCAGGCGCGATACGCCCTGGGACGGCAACTGCGGAGGCGGTGGCAGGGGGGATTGCGACGACATCGTCACCTCGGGTCGGGCCGGTGCCGCGCGGGGGGCACGGGCGGCGCGTCAGCTCTTGCCGATGCGGCGGATCTCGTCGCCGAGGCCGGCCACGCAGCGGGCCAGCTCGTCGAAGCTCGCGCGGCGGTCGGCGTCGACCTCACCGGCCAGCGCGTCGAGGCGGGCGGAAACGGCGTCGAGACGCTGGGACAGTGCCGTCTCGAGGTCGCGGATGCGCTGCTCCATGGCAGCGAGACGGGCTTCGCCGCGGCGAAGATCCTCGCCGACGAGAAGCTCGCGGACCTGCTCCATCTTCTCGTCCACCGCGTCCCGGCTCATCGAGCCGCCCCTGAGCTCGTCGCGTGATGTGGCATTCATGTCGAGGCACCCGCAGGCTCGAGGCGATATGGCGCACGCTGCCCACGGCGCCGGTCACCCTCGGCGGGCGCGGTGTCGCAGCGGATGGGCACCGGCAGGTGACCACATGAGAGAGTTTATACCATCGTGGTCCCGCAAGGGAAGGCGAGCGATCCTGGAGGGTTAGGGCGGCGCCCCGGCGGGTCGGGTCGCCCGGCGTGCTATTCCGCGGCGTCGCGGCGGGGCGTCTGGGGCGCGGCCGGCCGCTCCAAGGAGGCCATCAACTCGGCCTCGCGGGCCTTGGCCGCCTCATGCGCCGCCTGCTTGACGTGGCCGAAGCCGCGCACGGTCTCGGCCAGGGCGGCGAGCGCCACGGCGGTCGCGTGGTTGGCGGGCGTCAGTGCCGCCGCCAGACGGTCGAGGAGGGCCTCGTAGTCGGCGATCATCTGCCGTTCGCGGCGGCGCTCGGCGGTGTAGCCGAAGACGTCGAGGGCGGTGCCGCGCAGCCGCCTGCCGCGGGCGAGCAGGCGCAGGATCGGCATCAGCCACGGACCGAAGCGGATCTTGCGGGGTGCGCCGGTGACGGGGTCGCGGCGGGTCAGGAGCGGCGGGGCGAGGTGGAAGTGAATGCGGCGCACGCCCTCGAAGTGCAGGACGATCGCGCGCTCGAACGTGCCGTCGGTATAGAGCCGCGCCACCTCGTACTCGTCCTTTACGGCGAGCACCTTGAAGTAGCCACGCGCGGCCGCCTCGGCGAGACCCGAGAGACCCGGTGTCGCCTCCCGCTCGCGGGCGGCAATGGCCGCGATGCGGTCGGCGTAGCGGCGGGCGAGGGCGTGGTCCTGGTAGGCTTCGAGGAATTGCGACCTCGTCGCGACGAGGTCGGCGAGACCGTCGGCGCCGTGCGGGGCGTTGGCCGGGGGGGCGGCCGGCTCCGGTGCTGCGACGGACGGATCGCGCGCGGTGTGGCGGCCGAGACGGAAGGCCGAGATGTTGTCCTCGACGGCGGCGCCGTTGAGGCGGATCGCGGCCTCGACGGCGTCGGAGGGGATCGGGACGTGGCCGCGCTCGACGGCGACGCCGAGCAAGATCATGTTGGCATAGAGCGTGTCGCCGAAGCGCCGCGTGGCGAGGCGGTGGGCATCCAGCGCGGTGAGGGAACCCTTGCCGGCGCGGCGGGCGATGGCGTGCGCGAGGAGGGCGCCCGGCACGACGAGGCCGGGATCGCGCGTGAAGGCACCGGTCGTCATCTCGTGGGTCGCATGGACGATCGCGGTGTGGTCCGGCCGCACGGTCTCGAGGATGCGGTTCGAGGCGGTGACGACGAGATCACCGCCGAGGACGAGGTCGGCGTGGGCCGTGCCGACGCGGATGGCGTGCACGTCCTCGGGCCGCTTCGCGATGCGCATGTGGCAGGCGACGGCGCCGCCC
>JAKAML010000343.1 GCA_021812845.1 Pseudomonadota bacterium | reverse complement strand
CTATCGCGCTCGAGCTCGGCCGCGGCCACCGCGCCGGCGAGCGCCGAGAGCTCGGCCGCGCGGGCGGCCGTCACGGAGGCCCGGGTGCGTTGCGGCACGTAGGCCGCGGCGGCGCCGGGTGCCGCCTCGGCGGCACGCACGCCGATCAGCATGTCGACGCCCGTCGCGCCGGCGTTGTGCGGCTTGGCGTCGGCGACCTGCTCGTCCGGCGGCAGCGGCACCGGAAGTCGCGGGTGGGCGATCGCCTGCGGCTCGACGTCGTCGCGCGCGACGATCACGCGGGCGCCGATCCGGGTCAGCTCGAACAACTGCTTGGCGAACGAGTAGGGCAGGCGGATGCAGCCGTGCGACGCCGGATATCCGGGCAGCGCGCCGGCGTGGAGCGCGACGCCGGACCACGTCAGCCGCTGCATGAAGGGCATCGGCGCGTTGTCGTAGATGTTGGAGAAGTGAACCCTGTTCTTCTGCAGGATGCTGAATACGCCCGTCGGCGTCTCGTGTCCGCTCATGCCCGACGAGATCGGCGATTCTGCGAGCTTGTGCATCCCGTCCCAGACCGACACCCTCTGCCGCCGGATCGAGACGATGAGCTTGAGCGGTGAGCCGGGCTGGCTGGCGGCGCGAGATTGCTTCAGGGTTTCGTCGCGGTCGCTCCGCGCCAGGGCCTCGGTGGGTGCCGCGACACCGGCGCCGACGACGGCCGCGGCGAGCGCGGAGAGGGAGCACGCCAAGGGACTGAAAAAGGCTCGGGACCGACGACGCACGACACCCCCCGATCAGCTCGTGAACAAAAGGCAGGCGAGTATCGGCGGCAAGCACGGGCACGCTACCGGCGAACCCCCGGCACCGCCAGAGGCCTCGCCATTCCTGGTTAGCAGAGAGATCGTCCGTGGGGCAACATCGCGCCGCGGCCGATGCGGGAGAACCGTAACCGGTGTGTCCTTGAAACATCTCGGAAAAGCGGTCGGCGCGGCGGACCTCGCCCGGCGCTCGCCGTCCACAGGGCGCGGGCGACAGGTGGCGGCCGGGGGTTCCGTCGCGCTAGTTTCTCCGTCCCGTCGTTCCTCGCCTCAGCTCCCAGGATCCGCACCATGTCGTCGCAAGCACCGTCGAAGCGCCTGATGGCCCCCGAGATCACGGCCAAGAAGGGGGTCGAGCCGATCGTATCGCTGACCTCCTACCACGCCCATACCGCTGCCATCGCCGACAGGTACTGCGATTTTCTCCTGGTCGGCGACAGCCTCGGCATGGTGATGCACGGCTACGAGACCACGGTTCCGGTGCCGCTCGAATTGATGATCATGCACGGCCGCGCCGTGGTGCGCGGCGCGCGGCGGGCGCTGGTCGTGGTCGACATGCCGTTCGGCACCTACGAGGAGAGCCCTTCGGTCGCGTTCCGCAATGCCGCGCGGGTGATGAAGGAAACCGATTGCGGCGCCGTCAAGCTCGAGGGCGGGCGGCGGATGGCCGACACCATCCGCTTCCTCGTCGAGCGCGGCATTCCGGTGATGGCCCACATCGGTCTGACGCCGCAGTCGATCAACGTCATCGGCGGCTTCAAGGCCCAGGGGCGCGAGGAGGCGCAATGGGTGGAGATCGAGGAGGACGCGCGGCTGGTCGCGGCGGCGGGGGCGTTCGCGGTCGTGCTCGAGGCGATCGCCGAGCCCCTGGCGCGGCGGATCACGGCCGCGATCCCGATCCCGACCATCGGCATCGGCGCCGGCGGCGGCTGCGACGGGCAGATCCTGGTGATGGAGGACATGCTCGGGCTGTCGCCCAGGGTGCCGAAGTTCGTCAAGGAGTTCGGCAAGGTCGGCGCGGCAATCGGGGACGCGATCAAGGGCTACGCCGAGGAGGTCAGGGCGGGGACGTTCCCAGCGACCGAGCACAGCTACACCATGAAGGCTCCGGCGGCGGTCGCGGACGGCGCGGCACTGCCTTCGAAAGCCTCGAAAAAGCCGAAAACGCCCAGCACGTGAGACGCGTGCCCGGAGCAGGGCGGGGGTGGCGTGCCGTCGCGCCCGCGCTACCCTGCGCAAAGGCCATAGGCGGCGGCCCGTGTCTCGGCTAATACGGCGGGGAACGGCCCCGCGCCTCCGCCGGGGCGGACGTGAAGCTGAAGACGGGCGCGGGGCGTCGCAACGCCGCCGTGCACCGCTCGAGGGGACGCATGGTCGACAGGAACGACTCGCTGCTGCGAGAGGTCGAGGAAGAGCTCCGGCGCGAGCAGCTCGAAAAGCTCTGGCAGAAGTATGGGACCTATGCGCTGCTGGTCGCGGTGCTGATCGTGGCCGGCATCGGCGGCTCGAAGTGGCTCGAGGCGCGCCGGCAGGCGGCGGCCGAGGCGGCGGGATCGTCCTATCACGCGGCGCTCGCGGCCATGGCCGGCGGCAAGGCCGAGGAGGCGAAGGCCGCGTTCGCCGGGATCGCCAAGGGCGGCGCGCCGGGCTACGCCGACCTCGCCGAGCTGCGGCTCGCCGGTGTGGCGCTGAAGGACGGGCGCACGGCCGACGCGCTCAAGGGCTTCGAGGCGGTGGCCGCCGATTCGTCGGCGGAGGGACTGCTCAGGGGTTTTGCACAGCTTCAGGCGGCGTCCCTGCGCCTCGCAGAGGCGGACTTTACCGAGATGCAGAATCGGCTCAACGCTCTGACCGGTGCCGACAGCGCCTGGCGCGGCAACGCGCTCGAGCTCCTGGGCGTGGCGGCGCTGAAGGCCGGCAGGACGGCGGAGGCGCGCCAGACGTTCGAGAAGCTGATGGGCGAGCGTGCCATTCCGCCGAGCATCGTCGAGCGGGCGCGGACGTACATGGCGGCCATCGCCGCCGCCGAACTCGCGCAGCAAGGCGCGGCGGGCGACGGGGCCGGCAAGGCCGACGCCAAGATGGATGCGGCGAAGCCGGACGGTGGCAAGACAGACGGCGGCAAGTCCGGCGGTG
>JAKAML010000009.1 GCA_021812845.1 Pseudomonadota bacterium | reverse complement strand
CACGATCCGCTCGCCGGCCCTGACCGCGTCGCCCGGCCGCTTGTCGCCCCAGGCGACCTGGCCGTCGGCCTGGGCGACGACCGTCTCGACGGGCGCCTGGATGACCGCGGTCTGCACCTCCATGCGATAGAAGTTGGTGTAGCCGATCAGCGCCGCGTAGCCGAAGATCATCATGCCGAGCACGAGGTACATGCCGGTCATGCCGACGGTCTTGACCGGCCAGCGCTTGACCGGAAGCGCGGCGAGGCGCGGCTTGTCCGGCTCGAGGGACGCCGGAGTGACCGGAACGTCGATGCGCTGGATGGTGTCCTCGACGTCGACCATCGAGCCGCGGACCAGCTCCTCGATGAAGTGCGACATCAGCTCGCGCTCGCGCTCGCCGATCTCGGTGAAGCGGACGGCGAACATCTTGGTCGTGCGATTGAGGCGGACGATCTCGGCCTTGACCTCGAAGGAGACGTCGAAGCCCTGGAACGGCAGCATCAGGCCGAGCGGGATCTCGCTGCCGATGCCCGGAAGATCACCGTCGAAGCCGTCGACGCGGAGGCCGCCGAGGCTCCAGTCGGACGCGCGATGGCTCTGCCCGCCCACCTCCACGTAGAGGGGGGCAGTGACCCGGTGGTGCCGCCGCTGGTCCGGCCGCTCCCGTCTGATCTTCACCGCCATGGCGAGACAACTCACGAACGCACGTTTCGACCGGGCGCGAGCCTGGTCGACCACAGGCGGTTGTCGCACCTCGGGGTTAACGGCCGCCTTCCCGATACTGAGCAACTTGCCGGACAGGCGGCGCAGGGCTGCGGTGAGCCGCCCCGTCACGACCAGACGCGATCCATATCCAAATGAAAACGCTATGTTTTTCTTGTTTCTCCAGGGCGCCGGACAGCCCTCAAGCGGGGATTAACCACGCCGCCGGATCGGACGTCCGGCGCCGCCGCGGACCGAGGTCACGACCGAGGCGGCGGACGGGAGACGGCGGGGTCCGGCCATGGGCCGTCCGGCGCCGCCGCGGACCGGTCGCGGGCGGAGATCGAACCCTGATAGGCGCCGGGAAAGATCTTGCCGGGGTTGAGCAGGCCGAAGGGGTCGAGCGCGGCCTTGATCGCGCGCATGACGTCGACCGCGGGACCGAGCTCGCGGGCGAGGTGGGCGATCTTGCCCTGGCCGATGCCGTGCTCGCCGGTGCAGGTGCCGTCCATGACCAGCGCGCGGGCGGCGAGGCGGTCGAGAAAGCCCTTCAGGGCCGCGACCGCGGCAGGATCGGCGGCGTCGAATACCGGGGTCGCATGGAAGTTGCCGTCGCCGACATGACCGAGGATGGGGGCGACGAGGCCGGTCCGGCGGGCGTCGGCGGCGGTCTCGGCGACGCATTCGGCGAGGCGCGAGATCGGCACGCAGACGTCGGTGGCGAGGATCGCCTTGCCGGCATTTAGGGCGCGGATCGCCCAGTAGGCGTTGTGGCGGGCGCGCCAGAGCCTGCGCCGCTGATCGGCGTCGCACGCCCATTCGAAGCCCGTCGCCCCGTACCCGCGCGCGATAGCCTCGAACGCCGCCACGTCGTCGCCGGTGCCGTCCGTGGCGCCCGAGAGCTCGACGAACAGCGTCGGCGCCACGGGCAGCGCGAGGCGCTCGTGACGGTTCACGGCCTCGATCTGGACCTCGTCCAGAAGCTCGACGCGGACCAAAGGCAGGCCCGACTGGATTGCCTCGATCGCGGTCTCGCAGGCCCCGGAGAGGGTGGCGAACGGCACCACGGCGGCGGTCACGGCGTCGGGTCGCGGATGGAGCCTGAGCGTCAGCTCGGTGACGATGCCGAGCGTGCCCTCGGCCCCGATCAGCAGGCGCGTCAGGTCGTAGCCGGCCGACGACTTGATGGCCCGCGCTCCGGTCCTGACGACGCGGCCGTCGGCGAACACCGCGGTCAGGCTCTTCACGTTGTCGCGCATGGTGCCGTAGCGCACGGCGGTGGTGCCGGAGGCGCGGGTCGAGGCCATGCCGCCGAGCGTCGCCTCGCCGGCGCCGGGATCGACGGGGAAATGAAGGCCCGTGTCGCGCAGATGGGCATCGAGCCTGTCGCGCGTGACACCGGCCTCGACCGTGCAGTCGAAGTCGCGCGGATGGACAGCCACGATGCGGTCCATGCGCGACAGGTCGACGGAGATGCCGCCGTGCGGGGCGTTGACGTGGCCTTCGAGCGAGGTGCCGGCGCCGAACGCCACCAGCGGAATGCGGTGGCGCGCGGCGACGGCGACGATCTCGGCGACCTCGGCGGTCGAGAGCGGCCAGACCACGGCGTCCGGCGGCTCGCTCGAGAGCCACGTCAAGGTGTTGGCGTGCTGCTCGCGGATCGCCCGGCCGGCCGCGAGCCGGTCGCCGAAGCGCCGGCCGAGCGTCTCGAGCGCCGCGGCGAGGTCGGCCGCTTCGGGCCGCGGCACGGGCGTGCGGATGCTGGTCGGCGGCGTCATGCGAGTGGGTCTCCGGTGCGCCGTGCGCGGTGTCCCGCACGGCGGCTCGACGGCGACAGTGCCGCCACGGATCTCCGCCGGCAAGGCGAACGGCATGGCAAACCGAAGGCGCCGGCGACCCGACGAAGCCGGATCGCGCGGATACGTCGGCCGGCGGATCAACTGAAATTCTCATTCCGCAATAAACTGTTGCCGATCCGCATCACGGCCTCGCACGAACGCACATGCACCCCCTGCCGAGCCGCCTTCTTTTTACGCCGTGGTTGGAGTAAGACCGTGCATGAAGCCGGGCGCTTCATGCGTATCAAAAGGGGAGTTTCTCATGTTCCGTAGGCTGGTAATGGTCGCCATGGCCATCCCGGCGGCTGGCGTTCTCTCGGTGGCCCAGGCCCAGCAGGGTAACGAGTCCCTGCTGACCCTCGCATCGAAGGACATCAACTTCGCCAAGGAAACGGAGTGCATCGATCTCGGTAGCGCCAAGGGCGCCTACAACGGCATCCGCGTCCGCGCCAAGAAAGGCACCGTCGAGGTCACCCGCGTGTCCGTCCGCTACAGCGACGGCTCGATCCACAACGAGGATCGGGTGATCGACATGAAGCAGGGCGAGCGCTCGCGTCCGATCAACGCGACCGGCGACAAGTTCATCGACCACGTCAACATCACCATGAAGCCCCGCCGCGGCACCGCCGTGCTCGAGGTGCTCGGGATGCAGTCGCCGGCGGCCGCGGGCAAGAAGCGCCTGCCGCTCGACAAGCCCGTGCCGTGCGGCGGCGCCGGCGCGGCCCCGGTCGCGGGCGGCCAGGCGATCGTCGCCAAGCCGACGGAGCAGACGCCGACCACCGCAACGCCCGGCAAGCAACTTGCCGGCGGCGAGGTGCTGTTCGGCACGCAGTTCGTCGGCTTCGGTGTCGACCGCGACGTGATCCGCGTCGGTACCGACATCGGCAAGTTCGACCGCATCCGCCTCCGGGTGCTCGACAACGACATCTTCATCAACGATCTCAAGGTGGTCTACTCGAACGGCGATCCGGACTCGCTCGCCGTCAACCAGGAGATCAAGAAGAACTCGCGCACGAACTGGCTCAACCTCAAGGGCGACCGGTTCATCAAAGAGATCCAGATGTCGTACCGCTCCAAGCCGTCGTTCCGCGGCCAGGCGCGCGTCGAGGTGTTCGGCGAGTACGCCGCAAACTGGCTCGGGCCGGACGGCGAGGGCCGCAAGTACAACGAGGGCTGGGTGCTGCTCGGCGCACAGGCCGCCGGCTTCGTCGGCTTCGACAAGGATACGATCCCGGTCGGCAAGAACGAGGGCGGCTTCACCAAGCTCCGGGTGACGGTGCGTGATCGCGCCATCACGCTGAACGAGATGCGCATCATCTACGCCAACGGCGCCGACGACGTGATCCCGGTCCGCACGCGCGTCGATGCCGGCTCGACCTACGGCCCGATCGACCTCAAGGGCGGCAAGCGCGCCATCGACAAGATCGAGGCCCGCTACCGCTCGCGGTTCATCGACAGCTCGGCCAAGGGCAAGGGCAACGCCATCGTCGAGGTCTGGGGCCGCCACTGATCCGCGGCGGCCCGCGACCAGGGCCGATGCGAGACGTCGAGGGACGGGGTCGCGGTTGCCGCGGCCCCGTCTTTTTTCGGTCGACATTCCGTCGACCTGCCCGATTATCGTTCGCGAACGACAATGTACGCTGGATCCGGCGGTCCCCCCGTCGGGCCGAGGCCTTCATCAACTGGAGCAACGTCCGTGCTGAGCCGCGTCGTCACCACAGCCCTCCTCGCCGCCGTCGTGGCGTTGCCGCTTGTCGCACCCTCGCCTGCCGCGGCCCGTGACGACGCGCGCGACCGCTTCGAGACGATCGACCGGCAGGTTGCGGCGCAGCGCGACGACCGCGTCGTGTTCCGCACCGAGCGCGGCGAGGGGCGTCCGGAGGCGATCCGCATCGAGGTCATCCGCGGGCCGGTGCGGCTGCGCGGCGTCGAGATCCTGTTCGCCAACGGCGAGCGGATCGGGCACGAGCTGTCCGAACGGCTCGAGGGCGGCGAGGCGACGCGGCCGATCCCGATCACGCTCGACCGCGATCGCCGCCGCGTCGAGGAGGTGGTCGTCCTGAAGCGTCCCGGGTTCCGACCCGGCCCGGTCGAGCTGGTGCTGGCGGGCAGCGGTCAGCGCGGTTATGCCGGCCGCGACGACGGGCGGGACGACCGATGGGGCGACCGGCGCGACGACAGGCGGGGCGACCGGGGCGAGGGCGGTCGCTTCGAGCACGGCGCGCCGACCGGCGGATGGGTGCTGTTCGGCACCCAGCGGGTCGGCTTCAACGTCGACCGCGACGTGGTGGCTGTCGGCCGCGAGGCGGGCATCTTCCAGAAGATCGCGCTGCGCGTGCTCAAGAACGACATCTACCTGCGCGAGCTGACGGTCGTCTACGCCAACGGCGACCGCCAGCGAGTCGCGGTCAACGCCGAGCTCAAGGAAGGCTTCCGCACCGCGCCGCTGCCGCTCGAGCGCGGCGACCGCTTCATCGACCGCATCGAGCTCGTCTACCAGGCGAAGCCCGACCGTCGCGGCGAGGCGCTGGTCGAGGTGTGGGGCGACTACGCGGAGCAGTGGCTCGGAAACGCCGACGGCCGCCGCGGCCATGCCGGCGGCTGGGTGCTGCTCGGTACCCAGCGCGCGGAGATGCTGTCCAACGACCGCGACCATTTCGAGGTCGGCGAGCGGTTCGGACGCTTCACGGCGATCCGCGTTGCGGTCAAGCGCCGCTCGGTACGGGTCAACGGGCTCCGGATCGTCTACGGCAACGGGGAGACGGAAGCTGTGCCGATCGGCCGCGAGTTGCGCGAGGGACAATCCACCGAGCCTATCGACCTCAAGGGCCGCGGCCGGTTCATCCAGCGGATCGAGATCGACTACCGCTCGAAGCTGACCTTCAAGGGCGAGGGCGTCGTCGAGGTCTGGGGACTACAGTGACCGGAGCTCGCCGCCCGACCTCGGCCTGACGGCCGCTGCCGACATCGCGGCGCGCCGGCCCGGCGCGGCCGCAGCCGCACGGCCGACCGCGATCGGGCTCGGGCGCGAGCGCTGCGGAGACCCAGACCTCGGCGAGGGCTGGGCCGGGAAGAGGCCAGTGTTCAGGCAAGCGGTACGGGCCGAGACGAGGTCGGAGACGGCTTTCGCGCGTTGCAGCGCAACAGACCGCTGCTCGAAATCAGCATTGATCGAGCTTTCGTACAACACGCATAGATGAATCTTCGGGATAGAGTCCGACAGCCATCTTGCGTTTTTCGGGCGCGTCGTGTTCTTGAACGGCCCATGAAGATTCAATATCCCGCGCTCGCCTTTCTGGCATTCATCCACGTGCTGGCTCTCGCCGCGCTGCCGTATCTCTACTTCTACGGCCTGAGCGGGGCCGAGATCGCCTATCACGTCATCGGATACTTCCTGGGCGGGTTCGGCATCACCGCGCTCTACCATCGCTCGTGGACGCACAACTCCGTCACCTTCGCCCGGCCGGTCGAGTATGCGCTGGCCGTGTGCTCGGTGCTGATCCCGCAGATGCCGGCGCGGCAGTGGATCTCGACGCACATCCTGCACCATCACCACGTCGATACCGAGCTCGACCCCTACAACATCCGCCGCGGGTTCTGGTGGGCGCACTTCGAGTGGATCATCCTGGCGCCGGTGCCGCCGATCGTGCTGCCGGCGCGGCTGCACGACAATCCGGTGATCGAGTGGCAGGAGCGCAACTACTATACGATCAGCACGCTCATCAACCTGTTGATCCCGGTCGGTCTGTCGATCGCCGCCGGTGCGCCGTGGTGGGGCGGAGCGCTCGTCTCCGCGCTGCGGCTGGTGGTCACGTCTCATGTCGTCTACAGCGTCAACTCGGTCTGCCACAAGTGGGGGACGCGGCCGTTCTCGGGCGACAACTCGGCGCGCGACGTGTGGTGGTTCCCGTTCGCGCTCGGCGAGCAGTACCACAACTATCACCACGCCTTCCCGCGCGACTATCGCCACGGCGTGCGCCGGCTCGATTTCGACCCGACCAAGTGGCTGATCGATGGCCTGGTCGCGGTCGGCCTCGCACGGAACCTCTTCAAGATGCCCGACCGGCGCATCGAGGAAGCCAAGCGGACGTCGGTCGCGGCCGAGTAGCCGCGACGGCTCGCTACCCTGCCCGCTCTCCCCGCCGCCCCGCCGACCTCCCGGGCCTTGCCGCCGGGGAGACGATGCTCCCTAGAGAGTGCGTGACGGAAGCGCGGGGCTGCTGGCATGATGCCGCCATGCGCGATCGGGGAGCGACATGCAGGCGGCGCCGAAGTTTCCATCCAATGACACCATCGACCTGACGCTGACCTACGACGCGATCGTCGTCGGCTCCGGCGCGGCCGGCGGCATGGCGGCGCACGTCCTGACCGGGCACGGTCTCTCGGTGCTGTTGCTCGAAGCCGGCCGCCACGTCGACACCGCCGAGACCCTGAAATCGACCGAGTGGCCCTACGAGCACCCGCGCTACGGCCAGCTCCCGCCCGACACCTACGTGCTGAACGAAGGCGACTACAAGAAGCAGTCGCCGCCCTACGCGAAGAATTTCGGCCGCTACACCAACGTGATGAACTGGCAGCAGCTCGGCGAAGGGCCGGACTACACCAAGGATCTGTTCGTCAACGAGCACCAGCACCCCTACACCGGAACCAGGTTCAGCTGGGTCCGGGCGCGGGCGCTCGGCGGCAAGACCAACGTCTGGGGGCGGCTCGCGCTCAGGCTCTCCGACTACGACTTCAAGGCGGCGAGCCGCGACGGCTACGGCACGGACTGGCCGATCTCCTATGCCGACGTCGCGCCCTACTACGACAAGGTCGATCGCTATCTCGGCATCTCGGGCGTCACCGAGAACCTGCCGTGGCTGCCGGATTCGATCTATCAGCGGCCGATGAAGCTCAACGACGGCGAGGTGCACGTCCGCGAGGTGCTGAAGCGCTCCGGACGGGTGCTGACGCCGTTCCGTCTCGGCGTCACGACCGACGGCCTCACGCACAACAAGTACCGTCATCGCTGCATGGGCCGCGGCGCCTGCCAGCGGCGTGTCGGCGGCTGCGACATCCATGCCGCATTCGACAGCCCGTCGGGGCTGATCTATCCGGCCTACGATACCGGCAAGCTGGCGGTGCGCCCGAACTCGACCGTCTACGAGGTGGCGCTCGATCCCAAGACCAACCGCGCCGCGGGCGTGTCGTTCATCGACAGCGAGACGCGCCGGACCTACACCGCCAAGGCCAAGGTCGTCGTGCTCGGCGCCTCGACGCTCGAATCGACGCGCATCCTGCTCAACTCGAAATCGCGGCTCTATCCGGGCGGCATCGCCAACAGCTCCGGCCACCTCGGGCGCAATCTATCCGAGCACGTCATGGGGCCGCGCGTCGAAGGCTTCTACAAGCCGCGCATCGGCGGCCGGCACCTGAACGAGGACGGCCGGCCGGGCGGCTTCTACATCCCGCGCTTCCAGAACCTCGACGACCAGACGAGGAGCCGCGACTTCATCCGCGGCTTCGGCCTCGAAGGCTCGAGCGGCCAGGAGATGTTCCCCGAGCAGGCGATCCTGCGCCCCGGCTTCGGCGCGAGCTACAAGCAGACCGTGCGCGACCACGCGCCGGCGACCTTCTACATGTACGGCCTCGGCGAGGTGCTGCCGCGCTACGAGAACCGCGTGACGCTCGACGCGAAGGTCAAGGATACGTTCGGCATTCCCGTGCTGCGCTTCGACTACCGACACGGCGACAACGAGACGAAGATGTGCAAGGCGATGACCACCTCCATGCAGGAGATCTTCGAGGACGCGGGGCTCGAGATCACCAAGGTCTCGGGCGACCGGCTGACCGAGGGCTCGTCGGTGCACGAGGTCGGCACCGCGCGCATGGGCACCGACCGCAGGTCGAGCGTGCTCAACCCGTTCCAGCAGAGCCACGACGTCAAGAACCTGTTCGTGGTCGACGGCGCAGGTTTCGTGTCCGCCGGCTGCCAGAACCCGACCTGGACCATCCTGGCGCTGGCGTGGCGGAGTTGCGACTATCTCGCCGAGGAACTCAGGAAGGGGAATCTGTGATGCGCCGCCGCCCCACGCCGCGAGAGGGCGCGTGCGCCCGCGGTCAGGCCCCGATCGACAATGGCGGCATCGACCGCCGCGCCCTGATCGGATCGGCCCTCGCCGCGGCGGCCGCCGTCGTCGCAAGTCCGCCGGCGGGAGCCCAGGTTCAGAAGGCCGCGCAGAAGGCGGTGCCGAAGGGCGTGGCGGCCGGGCCCGTCCCCGCCAAGGGCCGCGCGTTCTTCACCGCGCAGGAGTTCGCGACCCTCGACGAGATGGCCGAGATGATCATCCCGGCCGACGCGGTCTCGGGCGGCGCGCGCGCCACCGGCGTCGCCGCGCATCTCGACAAGCGCATCGGCGAGAGCCTGGACCCGGCGTGGCGCAAGAGCTGGCGCGACGATCTCGCCGAGATCGACCGGCTGTCGGTCGAGATGTTCGACCGCCCGTTCGTCAAGGCGAGCCTCGAGCAGCGCACGCGGCTGATGCAGCGCGTCTCGAGGAACGAGGCCAATCCCTCCGAGGCCGGGGAATACGCCTTCGGCACCATCAAGTGGTCGGTCGCGGACGCCTACTATCGCACCCGGGTCGGCATCCACGACGACCTGAAGTACCAGGGCAACGTCCTGCAGGCCGAGTTCTCGGGCACCGACGTCGGCGGCCGGTGATCCGCTACTTCGCGCCGCAGGGGCGCGCCGTCACCGTGCAGCGGTAGCGCGTGCCGGCGGCGTTCCACTCGCAGGTGAACTGGCGCTCGCCGGAATAGGCGAAATCGGCGAAGCGGCGGCCGTGGGTGCGCGCCGCGACCGGCTCCCAGGCGCGCGCCGCGGACCGGACCGCGGCCCGGTAGCTCCTGGCCCAGCCGCCGCGCACGACGACCTCGTCGCGGCAGACCTCGCCGAAGAAGGAATGGGCCGGCTCGGTCGCGGCGAACGTGACCGAGAGCACTGCGGCGGCTGCGACGGCGGCCGTCGCGGCGGTTGAGGCGAGACGCTGGAACATGCAGACCCCGGACTGACGCGATTTCGCTTCCTCGATCGTTCCTCGATAGCGGATGACGATCCGTGCGCCAATCGATACGGTCCTGTAGGGTGAACGGCACACGCGCTACCTTGGTCGGCCGTGTGCATTGTGTCACAGTCGCCGCCGCGCCGCGGCCCGCCGCCCGTGCCGAGGCCCCATCCCGAGCCGAGCGACAGCCCATGTCCGCCCCCCACCGCCTTCGATCGCGAGTCCTGGCCCTCCTCGTCGCGGCGGCGGCCCAGGCCACGGCGACGATGGCGGTCCCCCAGCAGCGACCGGCAAAGCCCGCTGCGCCGGAGGCGGCGCGGCCAGATGCGCGAGCGCTGCTCGCGGCGGCGAAGACGTGGGGCTACCAGCTTCAGGACATCGCCGCCCGCAAGCTCGACCGCGAGACGTTCGACGTGCTGATCGTCGATGCCGGCCTCTACGCCGCGGGTGGCGGGCTCACCCGCGACGAGGTCAAGGCTTTGCAATCGAAGCCCGACGGCTCGCGCCGGCTGATGCTGGCCTACGTCAACATCGGCGAGGCGGAGGATTACCGCTACTACTGGCAGATGTCCTGGGAGCGCGCGCCGCCGGCGTGGATGGGCTCGGAGAACTGCCGCTGGAAGGGCGATCACCGGGTCCGCCACTGGCTGCCCGACTGGCAGGCGCTGATCTACGGCTCGCCGCGCTCCTACGTCGGGCGGCTGATCGAGGCCGGCTACGACGGCGCCTGGCTCGACCGCGTCGACATCTTCTACTACTGGCGGGGGGAGCGCTGGCAGGCGGCCGACGACATGGTGCGCTTCGTCGCCGATCTGTCCGCATGGGCGAAGCGCGCGAAGCCCGGGTTCCTGATCGTGCCGCAGAACGGCGAGGAGCTGCTCACGGACGCCCGCTACCGGGCGGCGATCGACGGCATGGGCAAGGAGGACATGCTCTTCGGCGACCGCGGCAACGAGGTGCGCAACGCCGGGCCGCGGATCGAGCGGGCGAAGCGCAATTTCGCTCCGGCCGTGGCCGCCGGGCTGCCCGTCCTGGCGGTCGAGTACGCCCGCCGTCCCGAGCACGTCGCGGCGGCGCGCGAGGAGTTGAAAAGCATGGGCTTCATCCCCTATTTCGGTCCACGGTCGCTGGCCTACATCGGTCACCGTGGCCCCGCCCACAAGGAGGACGGCGACACCGAGGCGACGGTCGCCGAGCAGGGAGACGACGGATGCGGATAGCCGCATGACCAACCCCTTCGCCAGAGCGGCCGACCCGGCCACGGCGATCGACGATCTCGTCACCGTTCGCGACTGGCTGCGCTATGCGGTGACGCGGTTCTCGGCGGCGCGCCTCGTCTACGGCCACGGCACGTCCAACGCCCTCGACGAGGCCGCGTTCCTGATCCTCGCCGCGCTCGACCTGCCCGTCGACCAGCTCGACCCCTGGCTCGAGGCGCGGCTCGTACGCGAGGAGCGGATGCGGCTCCTCGACCTCGTCGAGCGGCGGATCTCGACCCGGAGGCCGGCGCCCTATCTCGTCGGCGCGGCGTGGATCGGTCCCCACCGCTTCCTCGTCGACGAGCGGGTGATCGTGCCGCGCTCGTACATCGGCGAGCTGCTACTGCGCGACGGGCTCCGGTCCGTGGTGGCCGACCCGGACGCGGTCGGCCGCGTGCTCGATCTCTGCACCGGCTCGGGGTGCCTCGCGATCCTCGCCGCCCACGAGTTTCCCTCCGCGACCGTCGACGCCGCCGACATCTCGGCGGACGCGCTCGCGGTCGCGGCCCGCAACGTCGTCGCGCACGCCATGGAGGAGCGGGTGACGCCGGTCCGCTCGGACCTGTTCACGGCACTCGCCGGACGGCGTTACGACCTCATCCTGTCGAACCCGCCCTATGTGACGACGGCGGCCGTGGAGCGCTTCCCGCCCGAGTACCGGGCGGAGCCCGTCATCGCGCACCTCGGCGGCGCGGACGGCCTCGATATCGTGCGGCGGATCCTCGATCAGGCGGCGGCCCATCTGACGGAGGGAGGAATGCTCGTGGTCGAGATCGGGCAGGGCCGGGAGGTGCTGGAAGGGGCGTATCCCGATCTCCCGTTCCTGTGGCTCGACACGGAGGAGAGCGAGGGCGAGGTGTTCGCGCTCGCGGCGGCCGACGTCCAGGCCCCGCGCGGAGGAAGCCCCCCGGCCGGCGGGAAAGTGCGGCGCTCACCCGTGCGCGATCAGCGAGCCCGGTCCCGCCGGGCCGGTGGAGACCCGGTGCCAGGAGCGCCACAGCGCCAGGGCGAGTAGCGGCAGACCTCCGGGTAGCACGATGGCGGCCGCGATCACGAGTGCCTTTTTCATCTCCGTCTCCCCGGGCGCCACCCGATGCGCGGGGCGCCCATGAGAGAAGCCTACAGCAGAGGTGCTGCGGTCTGCTTCAAGGTGACGCAGCAATGCGCGCGGTTCGGTTAATCCGCCGTCAAGACATGGCGTGCTCGGAGGGTCTGCGACCGGCCGCGGGGACCGGGATCCCGTCGACGCGGCCGTGGCGGGATTTGTTTCCCCTTCGCGCGCGGGGCGGGTAGCATCACGGCGGCGCGAGGGGATCGGAATGCGGCTCGGCGGATTTTTGAAGGTCGGCGGAGGCGTGGTGGCTGTGGCCGGGCTCGGCCTCCTCGGGCTCGCGCTCGCCGATCGGCAGGCGAGTGCCGTGCCGGGTCGGCGCCACGCGGCGCTGCACGTCAATTGTCCCCCCGGCAGCCACGGCGCGCCGCGCTATGCGACGTTCGGGCGAAGTCTCGGCTACGGCCGCGACGCGGGCGATGTGACGGCGCGGAGCCTGACTGCCGGCCGCCGCGCCGCCCCGCCGCGCGATCCATAGGCGGGACACGATGCGCAGCCGATTGCAGCTCGTCCTGCCGCTCGCCCGTGCGCCGGGATTCTGCTGCTGCTGCGTCTGCCTCCGCCGGCCCGACGCGCTCCGCATGAAGCGGATCTTCCGCCTTGTCCGCCGTGTGACGAAGAGCTGGTGACGGACGCAGCCGTCAGCCGAAGGCGCCGAAGTGGTGCGAGATTCCGGTGCCGATCTCGCGCACGAACTCGTAGGCCTGCTCCATCGGCTCCAGGATCTCGGTCTCGAGCCGCGCGTAGTCGTCGATGCCGTGCGGGCGATACGTCGCCTTCTCGTCGTAGCCGGCGTTGTCGAGCGCGGCCGAGACCCGGTGCGGGAACGCCTCGCGCATGAAGCGGACCACCTCCGGCACCTCGAGGGCGAGGGCGAGGCCGAGCAGTTGGGTGTGCGAGAGGTCGTTCTTCGGCGCGAAGCGCGGCAGCTGCGCGGCGAGGATGAACACGCGCATGATGAGCGCGAGGCGGATCGCCTGCAGGAGATCGAGCTCGAGCCGGTCGTCGTCTGGGATCTTTCCGGCCTCGACGCCGATCTCCTCGAGGATCTGATGCAGGTCGATGGCGTCGA
>JAKAML010000342.1 GCA_021812845.1 Pseudomonadota bacterium | reverse complement strand
GCGTCGTCGTCGACGCGGTGTTCGCGCTGCCCGCCGAGCGCGCGGCGGTCGAGGCGGTGGCGCGCGCCGCGGGCGTGCCGTTCGACGGGCTGTGGCTGACCGCCGAGCCCGGCATCCTGCTCGCGCGCGTGGCCGCCCGCATGGCCGACGCGTCGGATGCGACGCCCGAGGTGGTCGCACGCCAGATCGCGCGCGGCGAGGGAGAGATCGCCTGGACGACGGTCGCGGCGGGTGGGACGGCGGCGGCGACGCTTGCCGCGGCGCGCCGCCGGCTCGGCCTCGGCGACGAGACGACGAGGGACTGACCGCGATGACGATCCGCAATCTCGACCGCCTGCTCGCCCCCCGCTCGGTGGCGCTGATCGGCGCGAGCCCCGACCCGCGCAGCATCGGCCGCATCGTCGGCCGCAACCTGCGTGACGGCGCCTTCGCCGGCCCCGTGCGGCTCGTCAACCCGCGCCACGCCGAGATCGACGGTGCGCCCTGCTTCGCGTCCGTGGACCAGTTGCCCGAGGTGCCCGACCTCGCCGTGATCGCCACCCCGCCCTCGACCGTGCCCGGCCTCGTCGCCGATCTCGGCCGCATCGGCACCCGCGCCGCGGTCGTCATATCGGCCGGCGTCACGGGTCCCATCAGGCAGGCGATGCTCGATGCGGCGCGGCCGCATCTCCTGCGCGTGCAGGGGCCCAACTGCCTCGGCCTCCTCTTGCCGCGGCTCGGCCTCGACGCCAGCTTCAGCCACCGGATGCCGCAGGCCGGCGACCTCGCGCTCCTGTCGCAGTCGGGCGCCCTCGTCACCACCGTCGTCGACTGGGCGGCGAGCCGCGGCATCGGCTTCTCCCACGTCGTCTCGCTCGGCGACATGGCCGACGTCGATTTCGGCGACTTCCTCGACTATCTCGCCGGCGACACCCAGAGCCGCGCCATCCTGATCTACATGGAGAGCCTGACCCACGCGGCGAAGTTCATGTCGGCCGCCCGCCGCGCCGCGCGCGCCAAGCCGGTGATCGTCATCAAGTCGGGACGCCATGCGGCGGGTGCCCGCGCCGCCATGTCCCACACCGGCGCGCTGGCCGGGGCGGACCAGGCCTACGAGGCCGCCTTCCGCCGCGCCGGCCTGCTGCGCGTCACCGAGCTCGACGCGCTGTTCGACGCCGCCGAAATGCTGGTCCGCGCGCCGCGCGTCGCGGGCGAGCGACTGATGATCGTGTCGAACGGCGGCGGCGCGGGCGTGCTCGCCGCCGACCGGCTCGCGGACTTCGGCGGCACCCTCGCCGAGCTCTCCGCCGACGAGCGCGCCGCCCTCGACGCCGTCCTGCCGGCGACCTGGTCGCGGTCGAACCCCGTCGACATCATCGGCGATGCCGGACCCGACCGCTACGCCGCCGTCCTCGACGCGCTCGCCGGATCGCCGTCCGCCGACGCACTCCTCGTCGTCAACTGCCCGACCGCGCTCGCCTCCGGCACCGAGGCCGCCGAGGCCGTCGTCGGCCGCGTCACCGCGCACGCCGCATCGGCCGCGGGGCGCGTGCTGCCGGTGCTCACCAACTGGCTCGGCGACGGCGCCGCGGCGGACGCCCGCGCGCTCTTCGCCCGCCACGGCATCGCCAGCTTCGAGACGCCGGACGCGGCGGTCGGCGGCTTCGCGCGGCTGGTCCGCTACCGGCGCGCCCAGGACGAGCTGATGCGCGCGCCGCCGTCGCTGCCCGCCGGCCTCGCGTGCGACCCGCCCGCCGCCCGTGCCGTGATCGAGGCCGCACTCGCCGCCGGCCGCACGACGCTGAGCGAGGTCGAGGCCAAGGCGCTGCTCTCCGCCTATGGCATCCCGGTGGTCGAGACCTTGGTCGCGCCGACGCCCGGCGCCGTCCGCGAGGCCGCGGCGCGCATCCTCGCCGGACATCCCTCCGTGGTCGTCAAGATCCTGTCCGACGACATCAGCCACAAGTCCGACGTCGGCGGCGTCCGGCTCGGCCTCGACGGCGCCGAGGCCGCCGAGGCCGCCGCCCGCGAGATACTGGCGCGCGTCGGCCGCGTGCTGCCCGCGGCGCGTGTCGCGGGCTTCACCGTGCAGCCGATGATCCGCCGCCCCCGCGCGCACGAGCTGATCCTCGGCATGACGGTCGACGAGACGTTCGGTCCGCTGCTGATGTTCGGCGCCGGTGGCACGGCGGTCGAGGTCGTGAAGGACACCTGTCACGCCCTGCCGCCGCTCGACCTCAAGCTCGCGCGGGAGACGATGCGCCAGACCCGCGTGCACGCGCTGTTGAAGGGCTATCGCGACCGGCCGGCCGCCGACCTCGACGCCGTCGCGCTGGCCCTCGTCCGCCTCGGCTCGCTGGTCGTCGATCATCCCGCGATCCGCGAGATCGACATCAATCCGCTGCTCGCCGACGAGCAGGGCGTCGTCGCCCTCGACGCCCGGGTGCGCGTCGAGGCCGAGGCGCGGTCGCCGCGCCGGCCGCTCGCGATCCGGCCCTATCCCGCGGGCTGGCAGCGCCGGGAGCTCATTGCCGGGATCGGCGCAGTCGTGATCCGCCCCATCCGGCCGGACGACGAGCGGCTCTACGAGTCGTTCTTCGCGCGGCTCGCGCCGGCCGACATCCGGATGCGCTTCTTCACCGCCGCTCCGCAGCTCTCGCACAAGCTCGTGTCGCGCCTGACCCAGATCGACTATGCGCGGGAGATGGCGTTCGTCGCCTTGGCCGAGGGAGGGGAGGGCGGGACCGACGCGCTCCTCGGCGTCGCCCGCCTCGCCGCCGATCCGGACTACAAGCAGGCCGAGTACGCGGTCATCGTCCGCTCGGACCTGAAGGGACGCGGCCTCGGCTGGCGGCTGATGGGCCTGCTCCTCGACTATGCGCGGGCCGAGCGGCTCGGCGAGATCTACGGCGTGGTGCTCGCCGAGAATTCCGAGATGCTGGCCATGTGCCTCGACCTCGGCTTCCGGATCGAGGT
>JAKAML010000341.1 GCA_021812845.1 Pseudomonadota bacterium | reverse complement strand
CGAAAAGCTTGACCGAGCAGTTGTCCATGGGCAGCGCGGTCGTCGCCCAGCCGTCCTTGGCCACCGTCACCACGTAGCGGCGGCAGTCCGCGGCAGCACCCGGCACGAAATGCACCTGGAACTGGGCGACGCCGGGCTTCACCTTGGCCGGCCAGTAGAGCACGTCGTCGTCGGCGGTACCCGACAGCGCCTTCTGGATCGCGGTCTTCGCGTTACGGAAGTCGGTCTCGGACAACTTGTCGAGCACCGCCCTGGAGATGTCCGGATTGAGCCCGGCCGCGCGGGCGCGGGCCTGATTGGGACTGGCTTCAGCGTCCTTCCTGGGCGCGGCCTGCACGATCTCGACGGCGGCGACGGCGGGGGCCGGGGCGATCGTCCTCTCGACCGGCGGCGCGGCGACGGCCGCCGCCGTCTCGGTCGCGGTTGGCTCGGCGGGAGCAGGAGCGGCGGCGGGCGCCGCTGCGGAGCGCGCATCCTTGGGCGCCGAGGCTCCGGCGTCGGGCGGCGCCTCGGAGAGCCTGCGGGCTGCGTTCGGGTCGGCCGCGGCCGGCGGTGTCGCGGCGGCGATCCGCTCGATCAGCGGCGCGGCGACGGTCGTGGCCTCGGACCACCAGCGCGGCCAGCGCGACGGGTCGTCGTAATGGAGATAGCCGGCGGCGGCGAGGCCGAGCGCCGTCGCCGACCAGATGACGAGGCGGCCGACGCGACGCCCTCGCGGGCGGCCGATGCGGTCGTCGGGCTCGACGTCGAGGGCGGCCAGGAACTCGCTGGCGAAATACTCGCTCTGCGAGGGCTGGAAATGCGGGCGGCGGGCGGAAGCGGACATGTCCCCTCGCAGATACGCTGAACTGGAGATCGTGTTCCCGCCGGTGCTCAGAGGCCGCAACTTCCGGGCAGAAAAATGGCGCGGCGCGGGAACGGCCTGGCCGATCCCGCGCCGCGCGCGCGATCCTCGAGGCGGGACGACTACGCCGCGGTCTGCGCCGCCTCCGGCCGGGGCGCGGCGAGGCGCTCGCGGGCGAGCGCGTTCGAGGCCACGTAGTCGGGCTTCCCCGAGCCGAGCAGCGGCACCTGCGGAACGACCAGGATCTCGCCCGGCACCGCGAGCTCGGTCGCCCCCTTCGACCGCGCATGGGCCAGGAATTCGACGCGGGTCGCCTTGGCATCCGAGGTGACGAGCACGAGGCGCTCGCCCTTCTTCGCATCGGGGACCGAGACCACGACCGACAGCACCGCCGGCCACAGCTCGGCCGCCATCGCCTCGACGGCCGACAGCGAGATCATCTCGCCGCCAATCTTGGCGAACCGCTTGGCGCGGCCCTTGATGCGGATGAAGCCCTGGGCGTCGATGGTCACGATGTCACCGGTGTCGTGCCAGCCGTCCTTCGGCGGCTCGAGCACGCCCGGGTTCTCGGCGCGAAGATAGCCGAGCATGACGTTGGGACCGCGCACGAAGAGCCGGCCGCCGTCGTCAATGCCCGGCACGGGATCGAGCCGCGCCTCCATCAGCGGGGCGAGGCGGCCGACGGTGCCCGACTTGTTGGCGAGCGGTGTGTTGATCGCGAGCACCGGCGCGGTCTCGGTGACGCCGTAGCCCTCGAGGATGCGGACGCCGAACTTGTCCATGTAGAGCTGGCGGGTGCGCTCCTTGACCGCTTCGGCACCGGCGATGACGAGCCGCACGCGCGCGAAATCGTAGGGGTGGGCCGAGCGCGCGTAGCCGTTGAGGAAGGTGTCGGTACCGAACAGGATGGTCGCGTTCGAGCCGTAGACGAGCTCGGGAATGATCCGGTAGTGCAGCGGCGTCGGATAGAGGTAGACCGGCACGCCGCGGATGAGCGGCATGACGAGGCCGGCCGTGAGCCCGAACGAGTGGAACACGGGCAGCACGTTGAACACCTTGTCCTGGCCGTTGACGGCGACGCGGTGCAGCGACTGCATGGCGTTGGCGAGGATGTTGCGGTGGGAGAGCGCGACGCCCTTGGGCGTGCCCTCGCTGCCCGACGTGAACAGGATCGCGGCGGGGTCGGTGGCCGCGCGACGGGCGAGCGGGCGGCCGCGGCGGGCGAGGCCGCGCAGCTTGTCGAGCAGCGTGACGCCCGCCTTCACGTCCTCGAGATAGACGATCCGCGCCTCGGCCCCGAGGGCCGCGACCACGTCCGCGAGCCGGGCCTTCTCGACGAAGGCGCGGGAGGTCAGGACGATCTCGACCTTGGCGGCGCGACAGGCCGCGGTCATGTTGACGGCGCCGGCCGTGAAGTTGAGCATCGCCGGAACGCGGCCGATGGACTGCAGCGCGAAGAACGTCACCGCGACGCCGACCGAGTTCGGCAGCAGCACGCCGACATTGGCGCCTTCGGGAGCGAGGGGCGCGATCTTGCCGCCGAGCACCTGCGCGCCGGCGATCAGCTTCCTGTAGGACAGCGAGCCGCCGAGCGGATCCTCGACAGCGGGGCGGCCGGTGTCGAACCTCGCGCGCGCGTCGACCAGCGCCTCGAACAGCGTGCGGTCGAGGTTTGCGGTCAGGACCGCGCTGTCGACCATGATGTCCTGGAGCTTGGCGCCGGCGGCCTGGCGGCGCGCGCGGCCCTTCAGCGCCGGATCGAGCGCGAGCCTGACCGGCGGCAGGATGGTGACCGTGGTCTTGGGGAACCAGGCTTTCCGCGTCTGGTAGCGGTTGAGATAGCCGAACGGCGAGCGCTCGGGGCCGTCGATGCGGACCGGCACGACGACGGCGTCGGCCTTGTCGGCGATCAGCGCCGTGCCGTCGTAGACCTTCATCAGGCCGCCTGTCACCGTGAGCCGGCCCTCGGGGAAGATGACGAGCGTCTCACCGGCCTTCACCGACTGGATCAGGTGGCGCGTGCCGAGCGGCTTCGTCGGATCGATGGCGTGCGCCTTGACGAGCTTCAGGAACGGGCGCACCCACCACGTGTTGGCCATACCGGTGTCGATGGCGAAGGAG
>JAKAML010000008.1 GCA_021812845.1 Pseudomonadota bacterium | reverse complement strand
CGTCGGTCTCTCGATCGTCTACATCGAGTTCAGCTGGGCGACCGAGATCTATCTGGCGCGCCAGCAGGTGGCCGAGAGGATGCAGCTCGTGCGCGAGCAGCTGCCGCCCAATATCCACGCCCAGATGGGGCCGATCTCCTCGGTCATGGGCGAGATCATGCTGATCGCCATGTCGAGCACGACCGAAAGCCCGATGAAGCTGCGTGAGCTTGCCGACTTCGTGGTGCGTCGCCAGTTGCTCACAGTACCCGGCGTCTCGCAGGTCGTGCCCATCGGCGGGGAGGTGCGCCAATACCGTATCGTCCCGGATATACGGCGGATGGCCAGCCTCGATATCAACTTCGAGGCGATCGAGAAGGCGCTGAAGTCGTTCGGCGGCAACACCGGCGGCGGTTTCGTCGATCAGCAGGCGCGCGAATTCCTGATCCGCAACATTGGCCGCACCACCAAGATCGAGCATTTGCAGAACCTGGTGGTCGCGTACCGCAAGGGCCAGCCGATACTGCTCAATCAGGTCGCCGAGGTGGATTTCGCGGCCAGGACCAAGCGCGGCAATGCAGGGCTCAACGGCCAGCCGGCCGTGATCCTCGCCGTTCAGAAGCAGCCGACCGGCGATACGGTGACGATCACCAAGGAGATCGAGCGCATGCTGCCGGAGTTGCAGCGTGTGATGCCGGCGGGTGTGCGGGTTACCGACATCCAGTTCCGTCAGGCGACGTTTATCGAGACGTCTATCAACAACGTGAAGAAGGTGCTCGTCGAAGCGCTCATCGTCGTAGCCGTGGTGCTGTTCGCCTTCCTGCTCAACTGGCAGACCACGTTCATCTCGCTGATGGCGATTCCTTTGTCGGTGCTGATGACTGTGATCGTGTTCCAGCTCTTCGGGTTGTCGATCAACACCATGACGCTCGGCGGCCTCGCCATTGCCATCGGCGCGCTGGTCGACGATGCCGTCGTGGGCGTCGAAAACATCTACCGCCGCCTGAAACAGCATCGCGCCGCATCCGGCCATGACCACAGATCGACGCAAGAGGTCGTCGCGTCCGCGACAAACGAAGTCCGCTCGGGCATCCTCTACGCCACGGCCATCATCATCTTCGTCTTCATCCCGCTTTTCGCGCTGTCGGGCATCGAGGGGCGCCTGTTCTCGCCGCTCGGCGTCGCATTCATCGTGTCGATCGTCGCGAGTCTGTTCGTGTCGATCACGGTGACGCCGGTGCTCGCATACTGGCTGTTGCCGCGCATGAAGCGCATGCCCGAACACGAGAGCCCCGTCGTGCGTATCCTGAAGCGCTGGCAGGAGCGCGGGCTCAAGTGGTGCTTCGATCGCCCGACCTTTGTCGTCGGATTCCCCATCGCGGCAGTGGCAGCCGCAGCATTCGCAGGCACGCTGCTGCCGCGCGCGTTCCTGCCCTCCTTCAACGAGGGCACCGTGCTTGTGAGCGTTATCCTCCAGCCGGGCATCAGCCTCGCCGAGAGCGACCGCATCGGCGCCATTGCCGAGAAGATCGTCAAGGAGGTGCCTGAGGTTCACTCGGTCGGCCGCCGCACGGGCCGCGCGGAACTCGACGAACATGCCGAGGGTGTTCACAACAGCGAGCTCGATGTCGATTTGAAGCGATCAGAACGCAGTCGCGAGGCTGTCCTTGCGGATATCCGGAACCGGCTGTCGGTGCTGCCGGCCAGCATCATCGTCGGCCAGCCGATCGCCCACCGCCTGGATCACATGCTGTCGGGCGTGCGTGCCCAACTCGCGCTCAAAATATATGGCGACGACTTCGACACGCTCCTGGCTCTGGCCGCCGAGTTCGAAAAGCGGCTCAAGGGTGTTCGCGGCGTGGTCGACCTGCAGACCGAGAAGCAGGTGCGCATCCCGCAGCTCCAGGTGCGCGTCAACTACGACGCCGCCGTGCGCTACGGCTTGACGCCCGCTGCCGTCACCGAGGCACTGGAGACGCTGTCCAACGGCCGTGTAGTGTCTCAGATCATCGACGAAAGCCGCCGGTTCGACGTGGTGTTGCGCCTCGCAGACCGCGATCGGACGACCCGTGCCTTGGCCGAACTTCTGGTCGAGACCCCAGCGGGTCGCGTGCCGCTCAAGACATTCGCCGAGATTATCTAGACCGACGGCCCCAATCAGGTCCAGCGCGAGGATGGTCGCCGCCGCATCGCCGTGTTCGCCAACACCGATGGCTCCGACATGGCCGCGATCGTCGCCGCGATCCGCCGTGAGATCGACGCAACGAAGCTGCCGCAGGGCTACTTCACGCGGCTCGAGGGGCAGTTCCAGGCGCAGGAGCAGGCCTCGCAGCTCATCGCGGCGCTGTCCATCATCTCGCTGCTTCTGATCTTCGTGGTGCTCTACTCGCGCTACAAGTCCGCCGTGCTCGCGCTCATCATCATGGGCAACGTGCCGCTCGCGCTGATTGGCAGCGTCATAGCGCTGTGGATCGCCGGGCAGCCGTTCTCGGTTGCGAGCGCCATCGGCTTCATCACACTTGCCGGCATCGCAACCCGCAACGGCATCCTCAAGATCAGCCACTACATCAACCTCGTCTTGTTCGAAGGCGAGCGGTTCGGACGGCGTATGATCATCCGAGGCACTTTGGAACGGTTGACGCCCGTGCTCATGACGGCGCTCGCCGCTGGAGTGGCCTTGATCCCGCTGATGATCGGAGCCGACGAGCCAGGCAAGGAACTGCTCAATCCGGTTGCCATCACCATCTTTGGCGGCCTCGTCAGCGCAACGCTGCTGGATGCCTTTCTCACGCCGACCTTGTTCCTTCTCTTCGGTCGAAAGCCGCTCGAGCGTCTGCAGGAGACCGAGGGGGAGCTGGCACACGCCGAAGCCTTCTGACGTTCAACCAAGGGAGTACCACCATGCTTCGCAAGTTAATGTTTGCCGCAGCCATCGTCGCCACATCGGCTGTCGCTGCTTTCGCGGCCGGAGACCACAAGGCCCAACACGGCGGCAAGGTCGTCGAAAGCGGCCATCATCATCTCGAGCTGATCGCGGCCGATGGCTCGCTTACGCTCTACGTGCGTGACGAGGCGGACAAGCCCGAGGACGTGACGAAGGCCAAGGCCTCTGCGACCGTACTCGCTGACGGCAAGACCGAGGCGGTTGATCTGCAGCCGGCTGCCGGTGGCGTTTTCAGCGGCAAGGGGGCGTTCAAGGCCGCCAAGGGCGCGACCATCGTGATCACGCTGACCATGCCCGATCACAAGCCGGAGCAGGCACGTTTCAAGCTCGACTGACCAACCGATGATGTCGCGCCCTCGAAGGGGCGCGACATCCTTGTGAAGTGGAGAACAACCAAGGTGCCAAAGATCATCAGTCTTGCAGTCTTGACGGGGCTTTCGCTGCTCGCGGTGCAGGCCACCTATGCGCACGAGCTTCCCTGGCGCGCGGGAGAGCTCCGAAGAATCCCCTATGGTTCGTGTGCCAAAGGGCCCTGCATGTATTTCGCAGACTGGAGCCCGACACGTCCTCACTGCCACGTCAACGGCGCAGTAGTTCGGGAAAAAAAGGACTGCGAACGAGCCGGGCAACCCTGGCGATCAGCAGGTCAACCCTACGAAGGCCGCAGCTCTCGCCATGGCCGCTAACGCTGAGTCTGGGAAACATCACAGGGATCAGCACAGTTACCTAATGGTGACTGTGCTCGTGCCGCTCGCCGCTGGGGATGCCGCTATCACCCTTGCCTCTAAACTCCGAGAACGCCTGCCGCAGGATAAGGAACGACGAGTTCAGGAACAATGCGGCCATCGCGGCGGCCACGATGAGGTCGGGCCAGGCCGAGGCCGTTGCCCAGACCGCAACGGCGGCCAGCATCACGGCGATGTTGCCGATCGCGTCATTTCGCGAGCAGAGCCAGACCGATCGGACATTGGCGTCACCGTCCTTGTAGCGGCGGAGCAGCAGCACACTGGTGACGTTCGCCGCCAACGCCATGAAGCCGATCGTCCCCATGATTTCGGCTCGCGGAACGCCGAGGACGAGGACGTGATAGACCGTCGATCCCGCGACCCACAGGCCCATCACGGTCAGGCTGGCCCCCTTGAGAATAGCCGCCATCGCCCGAGTCCTCAGGCTTGCGCCGATCACGGCAAGGCTGAGGCCGTAGGTCAGCGTATCGCCAAGGAAGTCGAGTGCATCTGCCTGCAACGCTTGCGAACCAGCAAGGTGTCCACCGGCCGTCTCAACGACGAACATGCCGGCATTGATGGCGATCACGATCCACAGCGCACGCTTGTATCGCGGGTCAATGCCATCGAAACTGGGATTGCCGGAGCAGCCGCACGCTCCCGCCGATTCGCAATGATCGCTCATGATGCGTCTCCTCGAAAGTCCAGTGATGGCACCCTACGTCCTACAGTCACTAGAGGATCAAGAGGTGAGCAATGGCCACATACGCGATCGGTGCGGTAGCGCGGCGGACGGGCGTGAAGGTCACGACGATCCGCTATTATGAGAGCATCGGGCTCTTGCCACGTCCGGAGCGCACGGCTACCAATCGGCGCACTTACGGTGAGCTGGAGCTGCAACGTCTCGCCTTCATCCGCCATGCGCGCGAACTCGGGTTCGAGATCCCGGCGATCCGCGATTTGATCGGTCTCGCGGACACGCCCACCGCATCATGTGCGGACGCCGACAGTATCGCCCGGCAGCATCTTCATGAGATCGACAGCAAGCTCGAGCGATTGCAGGCTCTTCGGGTCGAGATCCAGGGCATGGTCGATGCGTGCTCGAGCGGTCGGGTCGCCACGTGCGGTGTGATCGGGGCGTTGTCGGAGAAATCCATCGATAGTGGGCGGGCCGTGGCATCGGCAGGTGAACGATGCGGCCCCCGCACAGATCTGCCGCTGGCCAGCAAGCCGGTTGAAGCGGCGTGTGGTAAGGTGGTCAGGCGGTAACATGATTACTTTCCGCTTAACCATTTCTGGCATGCGCGCGACAACGTGAACGCAACCTGCTGCCGGTACCTTGACCTCGGACGCCAAGAGAGGATGATGCGGGCTGGGAGGCATGGTCTCGTGTCCTTGCTGCGTCTCGTCGTTGTCTTGCTCGTCGCACTGGCGGTGGCCAGCGCGCCGCTTGGCGCGGCCCTGGCCGGACCGCATCTGGCGAAGCACGGGGCGGTTGATCGAAGAGCGGCCACGCCTGAGCATCACGACATGTCGGACATGGCGGAGATGACCGACTGCGCGAAGATGATGGGCAAGTCCGGCACCTCCGACTGCCCCTGCTGCGATGCACAGAAGTCCTGCCCGCCCGAGGCGTGCCTCGCCAAGTGCTACAAGATCTTCGGCGACCTGCCTCGTCCTGCCGTCGTGCGCCAGCTCGTCGCGCAGAATCTGGTCGCGGCCGAGCCCGACCGGCCACCGAAGCGATCCATCCCGCCTGCGACGCCGCCTCCCCGAACCTGATCAATAGAAGGTAAGCCCGCGCTGTTGCGGGCAGCGGCGTGTGGGCCTGTGCCCTTGCGCCGCGCGCGACCGGCATGGTGCCGGCGCGTCGACCCTCATTCGATAGGATCATATCATGACATTCCAGACAGCCCTTCGCGCCGGCCTCATCGGCCTCGCGCTCTCGACCGGCGCCGCAAGCGTGCTCGCCGGCGCAGCGGACTACGAGTTCCAGCCGCTCAATGTCGACGTCAAGAACGGCGCCGGCAGCGAGTTCGCCGTGCGCCTCGTCCACAAGCCGACCGGCAAGCCCGTCCCCGGCGCGGTGCTGTTTCGCACGCGCCTCGACATGGCCCCGGACAACATGGCCGACATGATGGCGAAGCACGAGGCCATGCCGGCATCCGAGCCGGGCGTCTACGCGTTCAAGGCCGATCTGACCATGGCCGGCGGCTGGGCCTTCCGCATCATGGCCAAGGTGCCGGGCGAGGCCGAGACGGTTGAGGGCGTCGTCGTGTTCCGGGCCAAGGACTGAGGGACGGACATGCGAACGCCCGTCAAGCGGGGGATCGCCGCTGCGGCGATCCTCACCGCGCTCCTTGCCGGCTACCGTCTCGGGGCCGGCAAGTGGCCCGATCCGCGCGGCTCGGATGCGAGTTCGCAACACGGCATTTTAACCACGTCCTCCGCGCCGCAGAAGGCTCGGAAGGTCCTCTACTGGAAGCATCCCGACCGCGACACCGAGTTTGCCGCCGAGCCGAAGAAGACGGCCGATGGCCGCGATTACCTGCCGGTCTACGACGACCAGGAGGCCGACTTCGCTGAGGCCAAGCCCAAGGAGCCGCCGATGGGGGCCGAGGGTGCGCCGAAGAAGCTGCTCTACTACCGCAATCCGATGGGCCTGCCCGACACCTCGCCCGTGCCGAGGAAGGATCATATGGGCATGGACTACATCCCGGTCTACGCCGGCGAGGAGGAGGACGGCGGAACCGTCAGGGTCAGCGTGGGCAAGGTTCAACGTTCCGGAGTCCGCACCGAGCCAGCCGCCATGCGCCGCCTCGTGCGGCCGATACGGGCGCCCGGCGTCGCCAAGCCCGACGAGCGCACGCTGCTCACCGTGGCACTTCGCGCCGACAGCTTCATCGAGAAGCTCTACGTCAACGAGACGGGGCGGCACGTGCGGGAGGGCGAGCCGCTGTTCCGCGTCTACAGCCCGGACATGGTCAAGGTGCAGGTCGACTATCGCATCGCGACCAGCTCGGGCAATCGCGAGGACAAGGGCGCCCTGCAGCGGCTTCAGAACCTGCAGGTGCCCACGGCCGTGATGGACGAGCTCAAGCGCACGCGAGAGCCCGTCATCTCCTTCGACTGGCCATCTCCCGTGTCCGGCGTCGTCATGCAGAAGAAGGCGATCGAAGGCATGATGATGAAGGCGGGTGACGAGATGCTGCGCCTCGCCGATCTGTCCTCGATCTGGGTGGTCGCCGACGTCGCCGAGCAGGATCTGGCCCAGATCCGCGTCGGCTCCAAAGCGAAGGTCACCTTCCGCGCCTTTCCGAACGAGGTGTTCGACGGTCGCGTCACCTTCATCCTGCACGAGCTGGAGATGGCGACCCGCACGGCCAAGGTGCGGGTTGAGGTGGCCAATCCCGATCACCGCATCAAGCACGAGATGTTCTCGGATGTGGAGATCAACGCAGGCGACGGCGAGCCCGCGCGCCTCTCGGTGTCGGTCTCCGCCCTGATCGATAGCGGCAATCGCCAGGTGGTCATCGTCGACCGCGGCGAGGGGCGCTTCGAGCCGCGGTCGGTCAAGGTCGGCCTGCGCGGCGACGGCTACGTCGAGATCACCGAAGGCATCAAGGCCGGCGACAGCGTGGTCGTGGCCGCGAACTTCCTGATCGATGCCGAGAGCAACCTCAAGGCGGCGCTGTCGGGCTTCATTGCCGGGCCGGCCGCAGCGGCCCCGGAGCGCAAGCCATGATCGCGCGCGTCATCCGCTGGTCGGCGTCGAACCTGATGCTCGTCCTGATCGCGACCGTGCTCGCGACGGGAGCGGGGCTCTATGCGGTGACCAAGGTGCCGCTCGACGCGATCCCCGATCTCTCGGATACGCAGGTCATCATCTACACCGAGTACACGGGACAGGCGCCGCAGGTCATCGAGGACCAGGTCACCTATCCGCTGTCGACCGCCATGCTGTCGGTGCCGCGATCGAAGGTCGTGCGCGGCTTCTCGTTCTTCGGCGTCTCCTTCGTCTACGTCATCTTCGAGGAAGGCACCGACATCTACTGGGCCCGCTCCCGCGTGCTCGAATACCTGTCGGCGGCAACGCGGAACCTGCCGCAAGGCGTGGTGCCGACGCTGGGGCCAGATGCCACCGGGGTCGGCTGGGTCTACCAGTACGCCGTCATGGCCAGGAAGCGGACCCTCGCCGAGCTGCGGACCACGCAGGACTGGCAAGTGCGCTTCGCGGTCGCCAAGGCCGAGGGGGTGGCAGAGGTCGCGAGCGTCGGTGGGTTCGTCCGCCAATATTCGGTCGTCGTCGATCCGCGCCGGCTTCGCGCCTTCGACATTCCGCTCGCGAAGGTTCGCGAGGCGATCCGCGAGTCGAACATGGACGTCGGCGGCCGCGTCGTCGAGCTGGCCGAGACTGAGTTCATGGTGCGCGGGCGCGGCTACCTCAAGGGTATCGCCGACATCGAGTCGATCGTATTGAAGGCGGAAGGCGGCACGCCAGTGCTGGTCAAGGATGTGGCGCACGTCGAGCTGACCCCCGATGAGCGGCGCGGCGTCACCGAGCTCGACGGTGAGGGCGAGGTCGTGTCCGGAATCGCCGTGCAGCGCTACGGGCAGAATGCGCTTTCGGTCATCGAAAGCGTTAAGGACCGGCTCGACGAGATCAAGGGCAGCCTGCCCGAGGGAACCGAGATCGTCCCGGTCTACGACCGCTCCGACCTCATTCACCGCGCGATTGCGACGCTCAAGGCCACGCTGATCGAGGAAAGCGTGATCGTCGCACTCGTCTGTTTCGTGTTCCTGCTCCATGCGCGCAGCGCGCTGGTGGCCATTGTCACACTGCCGCTCGGCATCCTAATCGCATACGTCTGCATGTGGGCCTTGGGCATCTCGTCCAACATCATGAGCCTCGGCGGCATCGCCATCGCCATCGGCGCCATGATCGACGCGGCGATCGTCATGATCGAGAACGCACACAAGCACCTCGAGCGCGCCTCTCCCGACAAGCCGCGCACGGAGGTTCTGATCGAGGCGGCGAGCGAGGTCGGCCCGTCGCTGTTCTTCTCGCTCCTCGTCATCACCGTGTCGTTCCTGCCGATCTTTGCGCTCGAGGCGCAGGAGGGGCTGCTGTTCAAGCCGCTCGCCTGGACCAAGACGTTCGCGATGGCGGCCGCCGCCATGTTGTCCGTCACGGTGGTGCCCGCACTGATGGTTATCTTCGTGCGTGGCCACATCGTCCCGGAGCACAGAAATCCGCTGAACCGCATCCTGATCCGTGCCTACCGGCCGATCATTCAAGCCGTGCTCAGGGCGAAGGGCGGTACCATTGCTCTGGCACTGGTCGCACTCGCCGCCAGCGTCTGGCCGGCCGCGAAGCTCGGCTCCGAGTTCATGCCCAACCTGAACGAGGGCACGATCATGTACATGCCGACGACGCTGCCCGGGCTGTCGATCACCAAGTCGGCGGAGCTGCTGCAGATCCAGAACCGCATCATCAAGACCTTTCCCGAGGTTGCAAGCGTGTTCGGCAAGGCGGGGCGCGCGGCGACCGCCACCGATCCGGCACCGACCGAGATGTTCGAGACCATCATCAACCTGAAGCCGGAGAAGGATTGGCGGCCGGGCGTCACGATCGACAGCCTGATCCAGGAGCTGGACAAGACGCTGCAGTTCCCCGGCGTCTCGAATGCCTGGACGATGCCGATCAAGGCGCGCATCGACATGCTGGCGACCGGCATCCGCACGCCCGTCGGCGTCAAGGTGATCGGGCAAGACCTCAACGTCATCGAGAGGCTCGCGCGCGAGATCGAGGCCGCGATCAAGACCGTGCCCGGCACGTCGAGCGCCTTCGCCGAGCGCATCATCGGCGGCTACTATCTCGACATCGAGCCGGACCGCCGCGAGCTCGCGCGCTACGGCCTGACGATCGCCAACGTGCAGCAGGTGGTGTCGTCGGCGCTCGGCGCCGAGACCGTGACGACCACCGTCGAGGGCCGCGAGCGCTACGGTGTTTCCGTCCGCTATCCGCGCGACGTGCGCTCGGACCCGCAGGCGATCTCGCGCGAGGTGCTGGTGCCGCTCGCCAACGGCGCCTCGATCCCGCTCGGACAGGTCGCCAAGGTCTCGCTCGTCCAGGGTCCGGCGTCGATCCGCACCGAGAACGCGCAGCTCGCCGCCTACATCTTCGTCGACGCCCGCGAGCGCGATCTCGGCAGCTATGTCGCCGACGCCAAGAAGGCCGTCGCCGCGTCGGTCAAGTTCCCGCCCGGCTTCTATGCCGTCTGGAGCGGCCAGTTCGAGTACTACGAGCGGGCGAAGAAGCGCCTCGCGGTCGTGGTGCCACTGACGCTGCTCCTCATCCTGCTGCTGCTCTACCTCAACTTCCGCCGCATGACCGAGACGCTGATCGTGCTTTTATCGCTGCCGTTCGCGCTGGTCGGCGGGCTCTGGCTGATGTGGTGGATGGGCTTCAACTTGTCGGTCGCGGTCGCCGTCGGCTTCATCGCGCTCGCCGGTGTCGCCGCCGAGACCGGCGTCATCATGCTGATCTACCTCGATCACGCGCTCGAAGCGCGCCGCAAGCTGGCGCTGACCGAGGACCGTGCGTTCACACGCGACGATCTCACCGCCGCGATCATGGAGGGCGCCGTCGAGCGCGTGCGCCCGAAGTTGATGACCGTCATCGCCATCATGGCCGGCCTCGTACCGATCCTGTGGAGCCACGGCACCGGCTCGGAGGTCATGCAGCGCATCGCCGTGCCGATGATCGGCGGCATGGTGTCGTCGACCGTGCTGACGCTGGTCGTCATCCCGGCGATCTATGCCGTGGTGAAAGGCTGGCGGCTGTCCGCTCCGGAGCAGAGTGAGCTGGCGGCGCAGCCTGGCCGACCGACGGCGTCCTGAATTGACCTGGGCGAGCTCGGTGCGGCCGTCGCCGCGCCGGGCCCGCGTCGAGCGACCTACATCATGCAGCCCATGCCGGTCAGGAGCTGATCGGCCTTTTTCTGCTGGTCAGCGCTGAGGCCGGTGTACAGCGCGGCCAGGGTCGGCTTGATCTCCTTCAGCGCCTGCGTGCGCTTCTCCATCATGGCGATGCGTGCGTCGATCCGCTCGACCGGCGATTTCGCCTCCATCATCGACATCATGGTCTTCTGCATGTCCTGCATGCCCGTCAGGTTTTTCCGGATTTGAGCTGCGTAGGCCTCCCACGCTGCGTTCTGCGCATCGGTGATGGCTAGCTCAGCCTTCAGGAAGGCGATGCGGCCCTCGGCATGGCTCGTGCCCCCGCCCATCATCGGGCAGTTGGCCATCATGTCCATCATGCCGGGGCCCATCATCCCGCCACCCATCATACGGCCCATCATGCCGGGACCCATCATGCCGCCCGGCATTTGGCCCTGCGGCTGCGCCTGAGCGGCAGCACCACCCGGGTGATGCGGATCAGGCGCAGGCTGCGCCAATGCGGTGCCGCCGATTAGAAGTCCCGCCATGACAGCTGCAGTGGTGAATTGTGTGAAGAATTTTTGCATCACGATCTCCTTCGGTTGGTGTCGCAGGGGGCGACGGGCTGTGTCTGGTACGTCGTCGAGCCGTTGGTTTGCGGTACGTGTGTCGGGTGTGAACTCCGCGTGGGGCCGGGCGCCACGCCCGCCGCTCCCAATCTGCAGTCACAGGGAGCCGGCCCCGAGGACTCTAGCCGCGCGCCGGTAACTCAGCGTGTCGCGTCTATTACAAATTGTGTCAGGCCAGCTTCGCCGGGATCGTCACTTCGCGGCGGCACTCTGATCGCGCCACGGTGCGCGGCCGACTGCGAGCCACAGAGCCAAAGTCGGCACGATGATCCACTGGAACAGAGGCGCCAACCCCGTGCCCAGCACCGGCAGTGTCGGCATGAGGCCCGAATAGGCCCAGCTCCTGCGAACACTGACGTTCAGCCATTCGCTGTAGATCGTGTACCCGACGCCGAGAAGCACGATCAGCAGCCACACGCGGCGGCTTCCCGCCACCGGCCATGTCGGTCGACCGAGCAATGCAAGTGCCAGCAGGAGTGACAGCCCAGCAATCATTAGGTCGCCCATGGTGCAATGGACGACGGCAAAGGCCTGCTCTCGAAGCGTGCCCTTGGTCCACAGCGTGTAGAGCGGCAGTTGCAGGATTTCCCAAACGAGATGCGCGACGAGTGACCCGCCGAGGTACCAACGGAGGGCGCGGGGCCAGTCGGAGAATATTTGCATCTCCGCGCTCATCGCCTACAGCCTCACATAGTTGAGCCGCAGTGCATTGCCGATGACGCTGACCGAGGATAGCGCCATCGCAGCGGCGGCGATGATCGGCGACAGCAGGATGCCGAGGAAGGGATAGAGCACGCCGGCCGCGATCGGCACGCCTGCGGCATTGTAGATGAAGGCGAAGAACAGGTTCTGGCGGATGTTCGACATCGTTGCCGCCGACAGAGCCCGGGCTCGAATGATGCCTTTGAGGTCGCCCTTGAGCAACGTCACGCCGGAGCTTTCCATGGCGACATCGGTTCCCGTGCCCATGGCAATGCCGACATCGGCTGCGGCCAAGGCTGGGGCGTCGTTCACACCGTCACCGGCCATCGCGACGATCCGCCCCTGAGCCCGGAACCGCTCGACAATCTTGCTCTTGTCCTCGGGCAGGACCTCGGCCTCGACCTCGGCAATGCCGAGCTTCGCGGCAACAGCCCTGGCGGTCGTCTGGTTGTCACCGGTCACCATGACCACGCGAATACTTGCCGACTGCAAAGCGGCAATCGCTGCCGGTGTCGTCGCCTTGATCGGATCGGCGATGGCAATGATGCCGGCGGACTTGCCGTCGAGCGCCACGAAGATCGCGGTGGCGCCCTCTCGGCGAAGCTCATCGGCCGTTGACGAGAGGCTCGCAGTGTCGATACCGGCCTCGCTCATGATCCGTTGATTTCCGATGACGAGACTACGCCCGTCGACCGAGCCGACAACACCCTTGCCGATCGGCTGGTCGAAGCTCGCCGGTTGCGCAAGCGAGAGACCCCGTTCGTTCGCGGCGCGCACGATTGCTGCCGCCAGCGGATGCTCGCTCGACCGCTCCAGGCCTGCAGACAGCCTTAGAAGCTCGGCTTCATCGATGCCGGGAACGGTCCTGATTGCGACCACGCTCGGCTTGCCCTCGGTCAGCGTGCCGGTCTTGTCGATCACCAGCGTATCGATCTTCTCCATCCGCTCGAGCGCTTCGGCGCTCTTGATCAACACGCCGGACTGCGCGCCGCGTCCGACGCCGACCATGATGGACATCGGTGTCGCGAGCCCAAGCGCACAAGGACAGGCGATGATGAGCACGGAAACGGCAGCAATGAGCCCGAAGGCGAGCCGTGGTTCCGGTCCCCAGACGAACCAAGCGGCAAAGGCAACGAGCGCGACCGCGATGACCAGCGGAACGAACAAGGCGGACACCTGGTCGGCGAGCCGCTGTATGGGGGCCCGGC
>JAKAML010000340.1 GCA_021812845.1 Pseudomonadota bacterium | reverse complement strand
CAAGCTCGCCGTGGCGCCGCCGAGCTGGCGGCCCGACGTGCACGGACCGGCCGATCTCGTCGAGGAGGTGATCCGCATCGCCGGCCTCGATCGCGTCGAGGCGGTGCCGCTGCCGCGCCTCCACGGCGTCACCCAGCCTGTCCTGACCGAGCGACAGAGGCGGAGCCGCCGCGCGCGCCGCGCGCTCGCCGCGCGGGGCATGGTCGAGGCGGTCACCTGGTCGTTCCTGCCGCGTGACGTGGCGCGGGCGTTCGGCGGCGGCGCCGACGCGCTCGAGCTCTCGAACCCGATCTCGACCGACCTGTCGTCGATGCGGCCGAGCCTGCTGCCCGGCCTCGTCACCGCCGTCGAGAGGAACCGCAACCGCGGCATGGCCGACGTCGCGCTGTTCGAGCTCGGTCAGGCCTATCGCGGCGACGCGGAGACGGACCAGTTCGTCGCCGCGGCGGGCGTGCGGGCGGGCACCGCGCGCGTCACCGGTTCAGGCCGCCACTGGGACGGCAAGGCCGAGACGGTGAGCGCATTCGACGCCAAGGCCGACGCGGCGGCCGTCCTCGCGGCATTGGGCGTCGACGCCTCGAAGGCGCAGATTACGCGCGACGCGCCGGCGTGGTTCCACCCCGGCCGCTCGGGCACGCTGCGGCTCGGCCCCAAAGCCGTGATCGCCCACTTCGGCGAGCTGCACCCCGACACCTTGCGGACACTCGACGTTGCCGGACCCGTGGTCGCCTTCGAGGTGTTCCTCGACGCGCTGCCGCCGGAGAAGCGGAAGTCGCGCGCCCGGCCGGCGCTCGCCGCGGCCGAGCTGTTGCCCGTCAGGCGCGACTTCGCATTCGTGCTCGACCGCAAGGTTGCAGCAGGAGACGTTGTGAAGGCGGCCGCCGGCGCCGACAGGACGCTGATCCAGCAGGTCGCCGTCTTCGACGTGTTCGAGGGCGGCCAGCTCGCCGCCGAGGGCAAGAAATCGCTCGCCATCGAGGTCACGCTGCAGCCGGTGACGGCGACGCTGACCGACAGGGAGATCGACGCCGTCTCGCAGAAGATCGTCGCCGACGTGAAGAAGGCGACGGGCGGCGAGATCCGCGGCTGAGGCCGCGGCCCGGCGCACGCCTCCGCCGTCGCGCACTGCGGGCCGCTCGCGGCACCCATGCGTCGGGAGCACTCTGATGCGGCCCGGGACGTGCTATAGCGTCGCGGAAGAAGCCCCAGCGTGCAAAGGAGCCCGCCGTGACCATGACCGAGTCCGCGCCCGCCCCGTCAGCGCCCGCCCCGGCCGCCGAGCGCCACATCATCGATCCGGCGCCCAAGGGCCTGCATCGGATCGTGGTCGTCGGCGGCGGCGCCGGCGGGCTCGAACTCGCAACCCGGCTCGGCGACAAGCTCGGCCGCAAGGGCAAGGCCCACGTCACGCTGATCGAGCGCGCGCGCACCCACATCTGGAAGCCGCTCCTGCACGAGATCGCCGCCGGCAGCATGGACGTCGACCGGCACGAGCTCGAGTACATGGCGCAGGGTCACTGGCACGGCTTCAAGTTCCGCTACGGCGAGATGATCGGCCTCGACCGCAAGGCGCGTCTCGTCCACCTCGCCGCCACCGCCGACGAGGACGGCCGCGAGATCACGCCCGACCGCTGGGTGCCCTACGACACCCTCGTGATCGCCATCGGCAGCGTCTCGAACGACTTCGGTACGCCGGGCGTCGAGGAGCACGCGATCCGCCTCGACACCCCGGAGGAGGCCGAACGCTTCAACCGCCGCCTCATCAACGCCTGCGTGCGCGCCAACGCCCAGGCCGCGCCCGTCCGCCCCGGCCAGCTCCACGTCACGATCATCGGCGCCGGCGCCACCGGAACCGAGCTCTCCGCCGAGCTTCATCACACCACCCGCAACGTGATCGCCTTCGGCCTCGACAAGATCGAGCCGGAGAGGGACATCCGGATCACGCTCATCGACGCCGCGCCGCGAATCCTGCCCGCGCTTCCCGAGCGGCTCTCGACCGCCACCGCCGACGTGCTGCGCAAGCTCGGCATCGAGATCCGCACCGGCGCGCGCGTCACCGACGTCTCGCGGGACGGCGTCTCGCTGGCGTCGGGCGAGACGATCCCGTCCGAGCTCGTGGTGTGGGCGGCGGGCGTCAAGGGGCCCGACGTGCTCTCCCGCCTCGACGGGCTCGAGACCAGCCGCATGGGAACGCTCGTCGTCGGTGACACACTGCAGACCACGCTCGACCCCGATATCTTCTGTATCGGCGATGCCGCCCATCTCGTGCCCGCCGGCCACGACAAGCCGATCCCGCCGCGCGCCCAGGCGGCGCACCAGCAGTCCTCGCACTTGATCGCCGAGATCCCGCGCCGGATGCGCGGCGAGCCGTTGCGCCCGTTCAGGTACCGCGACTTCGGCTCGCTGGTCTCGCTCGGCGACTACTCCACCGTCGGCAGCCTGATGGGCTTCGTGTCCGGCAGGTCCATGTGGATCGAGGGCCTGTTCGCCAAGCTCATGTACCGCTCGCTCTACAAGATGCACGAGATGGCGCTGCACGGTCCCGTGAAAGTCACGCTCGATACCCTGTCCCGGCTTCTCACGCGCCGCACCGAGCCGCAGGTCAAGCTGCACTGACGTCCTTGCCGCGGCGGGTCATTCCGCCGCCGCGCCGCCGCCTGCGAGCCGCGCCTTCGTCGCCGCCGCCCAGGCGTCGAAGCGGCCCGCCTCGATCGCGCTCCGCATCGCCGCCATCAGATCCTGGTAGAACCACGTATTCGTGAGCGACAGGATCATCGCGCCGAGCAGCTCGCCCGAGCGCACGAGATGATGCAGATACGCGCGCGAATACTGCCGCGCCGCCGGACAGTTGCTCTCGGGGTCGAGCGGCGACAGATCCTCGGCGTGGCGCGCGTTGCGGATGTTGACCTTGCCGCCCCAGGTGAACGCGAGGCCGTGCCGGCCGTTGCGCGTCGGCAGCACGCAGTCGAACATGTCGACGC
>JAKAML010000339.1 GCA_021812845.1 Pseudomonadota bacterium | reverse complement strand
ATCTCGATGCCGAGCCGGCGGCCGAGCCGCTCGTTCAGCGCCAGCGAGCGGCGGAACAGGGCCTCGGCCCGCGCCGGATCCTCGCGGCGGCTCGCGATGGTGCCGAGGTTGCCGAGCAGCACCGCCTGCTGCTCGCGGTCCTGCATCTCGTCGGCGATGACGAGCGCGCGCTGGTACATGGCCTCGGCCTCAGGCAGCTCGGCCTTCAGATAGGCGATGTTGCCGAGGTGCAGGAAGTCCTCGGCGAGGCCGGGGCGGTTGCGGCTCTGCTCGTGCAGCGTCCGCGCCTTGGCGTGCATCCGCTGCGCGCGGTCGAGCTCGCCCTCCGCGCTGAACAGCCGTCCGAGGTTCGTCAGCACCGCCGCGGTGGCGTTACTCTGGTGCCGCTCGGTGTCGGCCGTCGTCGTGTCGAGGTCCTGGGTGATCTCCAGCGCGGTGACGAGGCTCCCTTCCGCCGCGCGCAGGTCGCCGCGCGCCAGCGCGACCACGCCGACGTTGGTGTGGCCTTCCGCCATGCCGGCCTTGCGGCCGAGCGCGGTCTCGATCGACAGCGCCTCGGCGAAGCGGGCGTGGGCGCGGTCGAGATCGCCGCGCAGATACGACAGGATGCCGAGCTTGGCGAGCGCGTTGCCGTTCCAGTCCTGGCGGCCGGTGCGCCGCGCGAGCTCGGCCAGCGCGCCGAGGTCGCGCTCGGCGCCCGCCGTGTCGCCGGTCCGCTGCAGGAGCATCGCGCGCAGCGCCAGCGCGTCGCCGTTCGAGGGATCGATGCCGATCGCCCGCGTCAGATCCTCGATCGCCTTCCGCGTGTCCTTGAACAGCTCGAGCGTCGCCGCGAACACGAGCGCGCGCGCCGCCTCGCCCTTGTCCTTCTCCTCCTTGGCGGCGGCGCGCCTGATGAAGTAGTCGACGCCGGCCGCCGTGTCGCCCTCGCGCAGCTTCGCGCGCACCGCCGGCGGCGCATCGATGACCAGCCGGTCGATGGTCTCCTTGAGCCGCGCGTTCTCGGCCGCGGTCATGGCGAGTGCCTGCTGCATCGAGCCCGTGACCTGCTTCAGCGCGGCGAGCTCCTTCTCGAACATCGGCGTCAGCTTGGCCTCGATCAGCGCCTCGATCCGCGCCGACGCCTCGCTGTCGTCGCGCCGGCACGCGCTCTCGACATGCCGCGCAAGGGTCAGCACCGCCGGCGCGCCGAGGTCGCGCACGAGCTTCGAACGCGCCAGCGAATAGCAGCCGTGCAGGAACTCGTTCTTCTTGGCGTAGAAGAGCCCCGGCAGGCTCAACGCGATGACGACGGTGCCGAACAGCCAGCGCCGGCGCAGAAGGTCGATCAGGTGCTCGCCGAGGACGAAGCCGGCCACGTCGCGCACCAGCGAGCGCCGCTGCGCCGGAACCGAGCCGAGAGCGCGCTGCATGGCGCCGGGATCGGTCGAGCCGTGGACCCTGTCGCCGTGGACCCTGCTGTCCTGGATCACGCTGCCCATGTCGCCCCGGTGCCGTCGCCCGCGCGGCGGCCGATATGCGCTACGTCCGAAACGTCGATCCCGACCGTCGATGCGTCGATCCGCGAGACGGGGCCGACCACGGGGAAGGGGTGTGTCACCCTTCTGCATCCCCCGTCCCGCGTCCGCACGCGACCCGGGCGGAGATGCTCCGTGCCCCTTGCAAAGGATAAGCACAGTGCTAGGTTGAGTAAAGGGATGCCTCATTTTTGCCGGTTTCAGCGGTCTCGGGGCTCGGACGGTCGCCGTCGTCGCTCGCTGCCGCCCTGGGTTTCGCCGCTTCTTGCATTCGGTGCTTGCGGGGGTCGTCATGCGTGATCCGCGGTCTCGTCCGGCCAGGGCCGGTCGGCTCGTGCCAGCCACTCGGTCTGCCACGGCTCTCGTCATCGTTGCGCTGGCGCTCACGGGCTGTGCCGGCGGACAGCAGGTCACCGGCGCCATCGGCGTCGCGCCCGACGGCTCGCCAGGGATCGGTCTCCAGGCCACGTCCGCCGCCGGCCCCGCCGTCGCCGGCGCGCGCATGTCGGCGCATCAGGCCCAGCTCCGCGAGGAGGCCGCGCGCTACAACCAGACCGTCGCCACGGGCGCGGTCGCCGGCATCGGCGTCGGCGCGCTCGCCGGCTATCTGATCTGCGGCCGCGACTGCGCGGCCATCGGCGCCGCCGTCGGCGGTGTCGCGGGCGCCGGCGCCGGCGGCTATGTGGCGGCCCAGAACCAGCAGGCGGCCAGCGCCGAGGCGGCGCTGCAGAACCGCATCGCCGGCGCCGACCAGGAGATCCAGCGCTTCGATCGCACCATCGTCGCGACCCGCAGCGTCATCGCCGACCACAAGCGCGACATCGCGGCGCTGAAGGCGAAGATCAAGAAGGGCGAGGCGCAGAACCTCGAGCTGTCGAGCGCGCTCGGCGCCGTCGACCAGGATGTGGCCGCCCTGCGCAAGATGGTCGAGCAGGCCAACGCCACCATCGCCGCCATGGACCAGGATCTCGGCCAGCTCCAGGGCCCGGCCGCCGGCCAGTTGCGCGCCAAGCGCGAGCAGGTCGTGCAGCAGCGCGCGCGCTTCCAGGGGCAGATCGACGAGCTGTCGGGCCTCGGCCGCTCGGGGCCGGCCTGACGGCGGAGAGACCGGGATCCGGCGCCTGTCGTGCGCCGGAAGTCGGCACCGGCGACCACGACGGCGCGTTCGGGGGAGAGAGCATGTTGCGGCCGAAGATCATCGCACCGCCGGTCGCGGTCCGCGGCGCCCTCGTGGCGCTCGGCACGGCCGCGGTCGCGGCCATGGGCGGCTGCGCCACCTGCTCGGGCGATCCCGCCAGCGCCGGCTTCTTCTGCGGCGCGCAGAACCTCTCGACCGGCACCTACGAGGCCCGGCAGACCGCGCTCGAGGGCCGCGCCGACGCGGCCGAGGCGGTCGCCGACCGCCGCCACGCCGAGGCCGCCAGCCTGTCGCGGGTCGCTACCAATCTCGCCGGCGAGAAGGCGTCGCTCGAGAC
>JAKAML010000338.1 GCA_021812845.1 Pseudomonadota bacterium | reverse complement strand
GCTCGTTGAAGCGCACCAGATGCGGCGAGGTGTAGACGTGGACGCGCCGCCCCGCCGCCTCGATCATCGCCTTGAGGTAGGCCGTGACCGATCCCTTGCCGTTGGTGCCGGCGATATGCACCACCGGCGGCAGGCGGAGATGCGGCGCGCCGAGCTTTCCGAGCAGCCGCTCGACCCGCCCCAGCGACAGGTCGATCAGCTTCGGGTGCAAGAGCTTCAGTTCGGCCAGGAGCTGGTCGCTCGTGGGCATCGGCCCGCTGATCTCCCTCGTGCGGCCCTTCGTGCGATGGGCTCTTGGCTCGAACCCGACCAGCCAGCGGCCGAGCAGGGGACCGGATGCTCGCGCGAGCGGACCGCACCCGGCCCGCTCCGTCGCGGGTCCGGCGCCGGGCCGCCCGCTCGCCGCGCGACGGTCACGATCGCGGCTGGTCCTTCTGCGTCGGGCGGGCGGTCGTCGGCTCCGGCTCGCGCCGCGCCTTGTCGCGGGTCTCGAACCGCTCCGAGGTCGGCACCGGCTCCGCCTCGATGACGCCCGCGCCGCCGCTCGTGCGCACCGCCGCCTCGATGGTCTTGCCGTCGACGGCTGCGCCGTTGACATAGGGCTTGCCGTTCATCCGGCGCGCCGGCTCGGCGACCGCCCTCCCCTGTGCCTTCGACGCCATCAGCATCCGGCACACCCGCGCCAGGGTCTCGGGGAGCTGGTGGCGATGCACGACCATGTCGATCATGCCGTGGGCAAGCAGGTACTCCGAGCGCTGGAAGCCCTCGGGGAGCTGCTCGCGGATGGTCTGCTGGATGACGCGCGGGCCGGCGAAGCAGATCAGCGCGCCCGGCTCGGCGATGTGGATGTCGCCGAGCATGGCGTAGGATGCCGTGACACCGCCGGTGGTCGGGTCGGTCAGCACCACGACGTAGGGCAGCCTCGCCGCCGCGAGGCGTTCGACCGCGATCGTCGTGCGCGGCATCTGCATCAGCGACATGATGCCTTCCTGCATCCGCGCGCCGCCCGAGGCCGCGAACAGGATGAAAGGCGTCTTCTTCTCGACCGCGCGCAGCATCCCGGCGATCACCGCCTCGCCCGCCGCCATGCCGAGCGAGCCGGCCATGAAGCGGAAATCCTGCGCCGCCGCCACGACGTCCATGCCGCCGATCTGGCCTTCGCCGATCAGCACCGCGTCGTCGAGCTCGGTTTCGGCCTTGGCGTCCTTGAGCCGGTCGGTGTAGCGGCGGCCGTCACGGAACTTCAGCGGATCGACCGCCACCGCCGCCACCGGAACCCGCGTGTACTCGCCGCCGTCGAACACCATCTTGAGCCGCGCCGGGGCGCCGACGCGCATGTGGAAGTTGGAGCCCGGAACGACGAACTGATTGGCCTCGAGATCCTTGTAGAAGACCATCTGGCCGGTCTCGGGGCATTTCACCCAGAGATTGTCCGGCACGTCGCGCCTCGTCGTCAGGAAGCTGCGGATCTTCGGACGAACGACGTTGTTGATCCAGTTCACGGCAGTCTGGCTCCTTTGAAGCCGGGTCTCGCGTCTCGGTTCGGCACCGCGGCATCGGGGCACGGCGCCGCGGGATCGGGCCTCGTATCGGCCACCGATCGCGGCCCCCGGTCACGGACCCCGGTCACGGACCGCGGCGTCGCGTGGTCCGGCGGATACGAGCGACCGGCGCTCCGCTTCCGTCGCGGGTCGATGCCGGCGGTCGGTTCCGTGCCTCGGACCATGCCTCGGACCGTGCCTCGGACCGTGCCTCGGACGCAGCGGTCACCTGCGCATCCCGCCGGTGAAGTCGCCTCCGGCACCGCCCCTCCGGGACCGCCAAAGCCCGACCGCGGCCAACGTCACGATGCCTTGGCCTTGGCCCGCAAGGCCCGGCCGAGGCTGTCCACAAGATCTAGGACGGCCGGCACCGTCTTACCAGTCGCCTTGCCGCCGGCATCGAGGCTCTTCTCGATCGCAGTTACCAGCGCCGAGCCCACCACGACGCCGTCGGCGCCCTTGGCGATGTCCCGCGCCTGTTCCGGCGTTCTTACGCCAAAACCGACGGCGACGGGAAGTTTTGTCGACTGCCGGATGCGCGCGACCTGTCCATGAACGCTGTTCACGTCAGGCGCCGCCGCGCCGGTGATGCCGGTGATCGAGACGTAGTAGACGAAGCCCGAGGTGTTGGCGAGCACGGCCGGCAGGCGCTTGGCGTCCGTCGTCGGCGTGGCGAGGCGGATGAAATTGAGCCCGCGCTCGATCGCCGGCAGGCACAGCTCGTCGTCGGCCTCCGGCGGCACGTCGACCACGATCAGCCCGTCGACCCCCGCCTTCACCGCGTCGTCGAGGAACTTCGGTCCCGGGTAGACGTAGATCGGGTTGTAGTAGCCCATGAGCACGATGGGCGTGTCCTTATCCTCCTTCCTGAACTCGGCGACCAGCTTCAGCGTCTTCCGCATCGTCTGTCCGGCCTCAAGCGCACGCAGGCTGGAGGCCTGGATCGCCGGCCCGTCGGCCATCGGATCGGAGAACGGCATTCCGAGCTCGATCACGTCGGCCCCGGCCTTCGGCAGCCCCATGAGAATCTTGCGCGACGTGTCGAGGTCGGGATCGCCGGCGGTGACGAACGTCACGAGCGCGGCCCGACCCTCCTTCTTCAAGGCGGCGAAGCGGCGGTCGATGCGGGTCTGGTGCTTCATGTGCTGCTGCTGTTCCAACTCAGATTTTCATGCCGAGCGCCTTGGCGACCGTGAACAGGTCCTTGTCGCCGCGGCCGCAGAGGTTCATCACGATGATCTCGTCATTCCCCATCTTCGGCGCGAGGCGCATGACGTGGGCGAGCGCGTGGCTCGGCTCGAGCGCCGGGATGATGCCCTCCAACCGCGTGCAGTACTGCAGCGCCGCGAGCGCCTCCTTGTCGGTCGCCGAGACATAGCTCACCCGGCCCGTGTCCTTGAGCCACGAGTGCTCGGGCCCGACGCCCGGATAGTCGAGACCGGCCGAGATCGAGTGCCCC
>JAKAML010000337.1 GCA_021812845.1 Pseudomonadota bacterium | reverse complement strand
CCGATCTCGTGCACGCGGCCGTTCATTCAGTGTCCGCCGCGCCGAAGCCGGCGGAGGCGAGCCGCGCCGTCAGCCTGCGTCGTCCGCGCCGCCGCCGGTGTCGCCGCCGCCCGAGGGCGAGCGCGCGGCGAGGCGGCGGATCGCCGCGACCTCCCGCGCCCATTCCCGGAACGGCCGCGCCGGCGTGCCGCCCATGCGGGCTCCGGCCGGAATGTCGTCCTTGGCGTGGGAGCCGCCGGCGAGCTGCGCGCCCGCCCCGACCTTGATGTGCCCGACGAGGCCCGCCTGACCGCCCATGACGACGAAATCGCCGAGCTCGGACGAGCCCGAGATCCCGCACTGCGCGACGATCACGCAGTGCCGGCCGATGACGACGTTGTGCCCGATCTGCACGAGATTATCAATTTTCGTGCCTTCGCCGATAATCGTATCCTTAAGGGCGCCGCGGTCGATCGAGGAATTGGCCCCGATCTCGACGTCGTCCTGGACGATGACGCGGCCGATCTGGGGCACCTTCAAGTGTCCTTCGCGGCCCATGGCGAAGCCGAACCCGTCCTGGCCGATGCGAACGCCGGCGTGGACGATGACGCGGTCACCGAGGAGGGCGTGGGTGACGGTCGCCTGCGGACCGATGAACGTTCCCCGCCCGATCGTCACCCGGTAGCCGATCACGGCGCCGGCGGCGATGCGGCTGCCGCGGCCGATCCGCGCCTCGGGGCCGACGACGGCGCCCGGCTCGATCACCACGTCGGCCTCGATCTCGGCCGAGGGGTCGACGGACGGCGCACCGGCCGCGGCGACGCGCGGCCAGGAGGCCTTGGGGTAGAAGAGGTGGAGCGCGAGCGCGAAGGCGCGATAGGGGCCGCGGGTCGCCAGCGCCGCGGTCTGTTCCGGCACCAGCGGAACCACCGCCGGTTGCACGAGGCAGGCGCTGGCCCGGGTGGCGGCCAGGAGCGGCGCGTACTTGCGATTGTCGAGGAAGGCGAGATGGCCGGCGCCGGCGTCCGACAGCGGGCGCACGTCGGTGATCGCGACGCCGCCGTCGGCCCCGGAAGGCAAATCGGCGGCGACGGCCTTGGCGACCTCCGCGAGCGAGAACGGTCCCGCCCGATCGAAGAACCCCGGATGCTCCATGGCGATCACGCCTCGCTCGGTTCCGCGCGGCCACCCAGGCGGGGCCACCCCATAAAGGAAACGCGCCCGAGGGGGCGCGCGTCCAGGTCACGTTTCGGTTGCCGGTGCCGCGCCGCCGTGCGCCCGCGACACCCGGCGGATCAGAACTTCGTCGAGGCGCCGAAGCGGAAGCGCTGCTCCTCGTCGTAGCTCTCCTTGGTGAGCGGGATCGCGTAGTCGAGACGCAGCGGACCGACCGGCGAGTTCCACAGGATCGAAGCACCGACCGACGAGCGGACCGTGGCGTCGTCGGCGAGATTGATGCCCGCGATCTTCTCCGCGCGCTTGTTGCCGAACACCGAGCCGGCGTCCGCGAACACGGCACCACTCATGCCGAGGTCGTCGGGGATGAAGGGGAACGGGAAGCGGACCTCGGCGGTGGCGGCCCAGAACGTCTGGCCGCCCAGCGCGTCACCCGTGGTCAGGTCGCGCGGACCGATGCCGGCGCGCTCGAAGCCGCGCACCGTCTCGCCACCCTTGAAGAACAGGTCGAGGATCTTCACGTCCTCGCCGCCCCAGCCCTCGATGTGACCGGCGATGGCGCGGCCGACGAAGGTGATCTTCTCGGTGATCGGGTAGTAGGCGCGGCCCTCGCCCTGCACGCGGACATAGTTCACGTCGCCGCCGAGACCGGCGAAGTCGCTGGCGAGCTGCAGGTAGTAGCCGCTGGTCGGGTTGCGCGGATGATTGCGCTTGTCGTAGGTGAGCGATGTTCCGAGCGCCGAGGTCCAGTAGCTCGAGTCGCGACAGGCCGCCGGGTTGGGCGCGATCGTGACATTGTCGCCGCAGGCGTCGCGGATCGCGAGCGAGGAGTTGTCCTGCACGTCGAAGATCTCGTCGCGCGACAGGGTATAGCTCGTCTGCATCCACAGGTTCTCGGCCAGCGGGAAGCCGAGCCGGAGCGAGCCGCCGGACTTGCGGCTGCGGAAGCCGGACTGGCTGGTCTGGTCGGTCTCCTTGTGGAACAGGTCGAAGCCGGCGGACAGGTTGCGGTCGAGGAACCGCGGCTCGGTGAACGACAGGTCGATCTGGTAGCGCTCGAGCGAGCCGGCGAGCTTGAGCCTGAGGAACTGGCCGTTGCCGAGCAGGTTGCGCTCGGTAATCGAGATGTCGCCGATGACGCCTTCCGAGGTCGAGTAGCCGGCGCCGAACGACAGCTCGCCGGTCGACTGCTCGGTGACCTCGACGTCGAGCGCCACGCGGTCCTGGGCCGAGCCGGGACGGCGCTTGACCTCGACCGCCTTGAACAAGCCGAGCGCGGTCAGGCGCTTCTTGGCGCGGTCGACGAGCATCGGGTTGTAGGCGTCGCCCTCGGCCAACCTGAACTCGCGGCGGATGACGAAGTCCTTGGTGCGGACGTTGCCGATGACGTTGATGCGCTCGATGTAGATCCGCGGCCCCTCGTCGATGGTGTAGACGAGCGCGATGGTGCGCGAGGCCAGATCGGGGGTGGCGCGCGGGCGGACGCGCGCGAACGCGAAGCCCTGCTCGGCGACCGAGAGCGTCAGCTTCTCGACGGACTTGTCGATGTCGGAGCCGTTGTAGAGGTCGCCCGCGTGGGTCAACACCTCGCCGCGCAGGCGCTCGGGCTGGATGGCGGCGAGCGAGCTCTCGATGCGGACGTCGCCGAAGCGGTAGAGCTCACCCTCCTCGATGGCGAAGGTGATGAAGAACCCCGAGCCGTCGCGGTCGAGCTCGGCGTTGGCCGAGACGACGCGGGCGTCAGCGTAGCCGTTCTTCAGGTAGTACTGGCGCAGCAGCTCGCGGTCGAGGCCGAGGCGGTCGGGGTCGTAGACGTTGGTGCCCTTGAGGAAGTCGAACCAGCCCGACTGGGTGGTCGAGA
>JAKAML010000336.1 GCA_021812845.1 Pseudomonadota bacterium | reverse complement strand
ACGATCGGAGCCGGCGCCGACGAGCGGGCGTGCGACATGACTTCAGACCCTTCCTGCCGGCATCACGCGGTCGGCTGTCCTTGGGCTCGCTGCTTCTCCCTGTCCTTGCCTGTTCGACGCCCGGCTTCGAGGTGACGCGTTCAGACCGCGTTCTTGCCCCTGACGACCGCACCGAGGGTGCGGGCGAGAATCTTGATGTCGAGCCAGAAGGTCCAGCTCCGGATGTAGGCGATGTCGTGCTCGACGCGGCCCTTCAGCCTGCCGGTCGACTGCGTCTCGCCGCGCCAGCCCTCGACCTGGGCGAGACCGGTGATGCCCGGCTTGACCTGATGGCGGCCGGCATACTCCTCGAGCGAGCGCGAGAACTCGTCGTCGTGGACGAGGGCGTGCGGGCGCGGACCGACGAGGCTCATCTCGCCGCGCATGACGTTCCAGAGTTGCGGCAGCTCGTCGAGGCTGGTGCGGCGCAGGATGCGGCCGACGCGGGTGACGCGTGGGTCGGCGGTCGCGGCCTGGCGTACGTCGCCGCCGTCCTCCATCACCGTCATCGTGCGGAACTTGAGGACGTCGAAGACGCGCCGGTTGAGGCCGCGGCGCTTCTGGCGGAACAGCACCGGGCCCGGGCTCTCGAGCCTGATGGCGATCGCGATCAGCGGGAACAGCGGCAGCGCGACGAGGAGCAGCAGCGCGCCGAGAACCTTGTCCTCGAACGCCTTGACCAGCGGTCCCCAGTCGGAGAACGGCTTCTGCTTGACGTCCATGAGGCCGACCGGCCCGAGGCGCGAGACCTCGTGCGACTTCGGGGTCTCGACGAGGTCGGAGGCGATGTGGGTGACGATGTGGACGCTGACGGGGAGCTGCTCGAGCTTCCGCGCGACGTCGGCCATGCGGCGGTCGGCGGCCTGCGGAAGGGCGACGACGATGCGGTCGATGCGCTCCTCGCGGGCAGCGCGGATGAGGTCGTCGAGCTTGCCCGCGACCTCGAGGCCCTCGGGGTTGATGCGCTCCTCGCCGGCGCGGTCGTCGTAGACGCCGGCGAAGTGGATGCCGAGGCTGGCGTCGGACAGGTGCTCCTTAACCCGGCGGGCGATGGGGCCGGCGCCGAACACCGCGACCGTCTGCTCGAAGCGGCCGTCTGCGGCGAGGCCGGAGAGGACGCGGCGGGCGACGATGCGCACGACCAGGATGGCGGTAAAGCTCGCCGACAGCCACGCGGCATACCAGACCCACATGTGGACGCTGCCGAGGGCGTGGGGAAGGCTGAGGCCGAGCACACCGCCGATGCCGACGAGAAGGGCCAGGAGCAGCGCCGCGGGATCCTGCGGGAAGGCGTCCATCCGGCGCGTGTCGTAGAGACCCCAGCTGCGCAGGCAGACCTGGATGATGAAGGCTGCGACGAGGCTCGACTGGGCGATCAGCATCCAGTCCATGCGGACGCCGCCGTAGGAGCCGTAGATGGCGGCCGGAAGAATGCCGCCCGCCAGCACGGCGGCCATGTCGGCCAGTGCGACGACGTCGGCGGCGACGCGGCGCGACCATCGCGTCCGGGCGGAGCCCGCCTGGAAAGGTAGGTCCGCCGTCCTGTCGATCGTTGTCGTCGTCATGTCACACCCACGCGCAAGAGGCCCGTCGCCCCTGCCAACCCCATCGGCCGCATTAGACCCGAACAGTCTAAAAATTGGCTGAAAACAGAGAGATGAATTCGACCGGTCGGGCGGGAGCGAAGGTCGAGCCCGGCTCAGGCGGCGTTCCGGCGGCAGGTGTCGAAGGAGCCCATGGCGAGGCCGGAGCCGAGCGAGCGCGTATCCTCGAGCACGGCCGGATCGACCTCGTTCATGACGACGCCGACCACCTTGCGGTGGTTGAAGCCGAGGCTCTTCAGCGCCCGCTTGGCGAGCTGCTTCGATGTCTTGCGCCAGGTCATCACGAACACGATCTGGTCGGCGTGGTCGGCGAGCACGCGGCCGTCGATCACCGGCAGGAGCGGCGGGGCGTCGATGACGATGGTCTCGAACTGCTGCTTCAGGCTGTCGAGCGCGGCGGCCATGGCGGGGGAAGAGATCAGCTCGGCGCTCGAGAAGTGGGACGGCAGCGGACCGTTGGCCGGCAGGAAGTGGAGGCCGGTGCGGCCGTCGCGCAGGATTGCGGCCTCGACCGGGGTGCCGGCGGCGAGGGCCTCGAGCAGCCCGGTCGGACGGCCCGCGGCGAGCTCGCGCGTGAGGTGGGCGCGGCGCAGGTCGCCGTCGACGAGCAGCACGCGCTGGCCGGTCATGGCGTAGTGGTGGGCGAGGTTGGAGGCGACGACGCCCGAGCCCTCGCTCGGAAGGCTGGAGGCGATCTGGATCAGTCGCGCGGAGCCGTGCGTGCGGCGGACGTCGATTTCGCGCCGTGCGCCGCGGATCGCCTCGGCGTAGGCGCTCGACGGTTCGGCGACGACGAGGCGGATCGAGCGCATCCGGTCGAACGCCTCGCCCGGCCGGCTCGCCCACGGCACCGAGGAAAGGTGCGCGAGATCGAACAGCCGCTCGACGTCCTCGGGGCGGCCGACGCCGGAGGTCGCGAACTCGAGCACGAGCACCAGCGCGAGGCCGCCGGCGAGGCCGCCGACAAGGGCGATGAGCGTGATCTGCTTGCGGTTGGGCGCGGCCGGGAACAGCGGCACGTCGGCGTGCTCGATGATGCGGCTGTCGGCGAGCTGGAGATCCTGGGTTTCGCTAGTCTGCTTGAAGCGGGCGAGCAGGGCCTCGAAGAGCTGACGCGACGTCGCCGCGTCGCGCTGCAGCTCCTTCAACTCGACGCTCGCGTCCTTGGTCACGACCTGCTGCCCTTTCAGGGCATCGAGGCTCTGGGTGAGCTGCTTCTCGCGGTGCTCGGCGACGTCGAGCTCGTTCTTCAGGTTGGCGACCAGCCGCTCGATCTCGGCGGCGAGCTGTGCCTCGGCGTCGGTGACCTCGGCGCGGACCTTCTGCATCTCGGGATGGCGCGGACCGTACTTGGTGGCGAGCTCCGCCTCGTGGCGGGTGGCCTT
>JAKAML010000335.1 GCA_021812845.1 Pseudomonadota bacterium | reverse complement strand
CTCGCGGAGCAGGGCGCCGCCGCCGCCTTTGATCAGTCGCAGCTCGGCGTCGAGCTCGTCGGCGCCGTCGAGTGTCAGGTCGAGCATCGGCGTCTCCTCGAGAGTGGTCAGCGGAATGCCGAGCGACAGAGCCTGCAGCCTCGTCGCCTCCGACGTCGGCACGCACAGAACGTCGAGCCCGTCCCTGACTCGGACGCCGAGGAAGTCGACCAGCGCCTTGGCCGTCGAGCCGGTGCCGAGGCCGAGGCGCATTCCGGGCTCGACGAGTTCGAGGGCGCGCTCCGCCGCAAGCCGCTTCCAGGCATCCGCACTCATGGTCTTTGGTCCTCTCGGGATTTGGTGGTCTTCGGCGACGGCGGCGCAATCCGCCGCACGGCCGGCCGTGTCCGGACATGGATTGGGCAGGGCACCGACCCGGTTCAACGGGGCCTCCCGGCGACCCTGCCCGCTGGCAGGCTCTCCGCCGGAGCGCCGCCAACGGAGCGTTGGCCGCGTCCCCGCGTCACAGTCCACCGATCATCGTATACTTCACTTCCAGGAACTCTTCGAGACCGTGCCGCGAACCATCGCGGCCGAGCCCGGATTCCTTGACCCCGCCGAACGGCGCGACCTCGGTCGAGACGATGCCCTCGTTGACGCCGACGATGCCGAACTCGAGCGCCTCGGCGATGCGGAAGGCGCGGCCGAGATCGCGGGTATAGAAGTAGGCGGCGAGCCCGAACGGGGTGTCGTTGGCCATCGCGATCACCTCGTCCTCGGTGTCGAAGCGGAACAGCGGCGCGACGGGGCCGAACGTCTCCTCGCGCGCAACCTTCATCTCGCGGGTCACGCCCGTGAGGATGGTCGGCTCGTAGAAGGTGCGGCCGAGCGCATGGCGGCGTCCGCCGGCGGCGACCCGCGCTCCCCTGGCGACGGCGTCGGCGACGTGCTCCTCGACCTTGGCGACCGCATCCGCGTTGATGAGCGGGCCGATCGCGACCCCGCTCTCGACCCCCGGCCCGACCGCGAGCTTGGCGACCTCGGCGGCGAGCCTTTCGGCAAAGGCGTCGTGGATGCCGGACTGGACATAGATGCGGTTGGCGCAGACGCAGGTCTGCCCGGCGTTTCGGTACTTGGACGCCATCGCACCCGCGACCGCCCGATCGAGGTCGGCATCGTCGAAGACGATGAACGGCGCGTTGCCGCCGAGCTCGAGGGCGACCTTTTTCACGGTCGCCGCGGAATCGCGCATCAGGATCTTGCCGACCTCGGTCGAGCCGGTGAACGTCACCATGCGCACCAGCGCGTTCGACGTCAGCTCGCGACCGACGGCGACCGGGTCGCGGCAGGTGACGACGTTGAGCACGCCGGGCGGCAACCCGGCCCGTTCGGCGAGAAAGGCGAGAGCGAGGGCCGAGAGCGGCGTGTCCTCGGCCGGCTTGACCACTGCCGTGCAGCCGGCAGCGAGCGCCGGCGTCACCTTGCGCGTGATCATGGCACACGGGAAATTCCACGGCGTGATCGCGGCGACGACGCCGATCGGCTGCTTCATGACCAGGATGCGCGCGCCGGCCTTCGGCGTCGGGATCGTCTCGCCGTAGACGCGCTTCGCCTCCTCGGCGAAGAACTCGACGAAGCCGGCGCCGTAGAGGATCTCGCCCTTCGCCTCTCCGAGCGGCTTGCCCTGCTCGCGGGTCAGGATCAGCGCCAGCGCGTCGGCGTTCTCGACGATCAGATCGTACCAGCGGCGGAGGATCGCCGCGCGCTCCTTGGCCAAGAGCGCCGCCCACGGCTTCAGCGCCCGCTGCGCCGCCGAGATCGCCTCCCGGGTCTCGGCGGCGCCGAGATCGGGAACGCGCGCGATCTCCGCCCCGCTCGCCTTGTCGAGGACCGGGAGCGACGGCCGACCGACCCACAGGCCGCCGATGAACGCCTGGGATCTGATGAGCGGCAGTGCGGCGTGCGGCATGGGTGCAGGGCCTCGTCCCGGATCGTCCCGTCCTCGTCGCACCCTTCTAGACTCGGGTACGGGTTCGTTCAACGCAGGCCGACGTGCGGCGGCATGGCGCGTGCGAGCACTCCGCCTTCTGGCGCTTGCGCGCACTTCGTTCTCTGGCGCTTGCGCGCCGGGGGGGGGGCGTGCCACACCGGCGCGATGCACGGCCTGACCATCGTCTTCGACCTCGACGGCACCCTCGTCGACACCGCGCCCGACCTCGTCCGCGCGACCAACCATGTTCTCGATCTCCTCGGCGCCGAGCCCCTGCCGCCCGCGACCCTGCGGCCGTGGATCAGCCACGGCGCACGGCGGATGATCGTCGAGGCCGCCGCCCTCCGCAGCATGGCGCTGGACGAGGCGGCGACGGAGCGGTCGCTCGACCGCTTTCTCGAGCACTATCTCGCCAACATCGCGCACGAGAGCCGTCCGTTCCCAGGGGTCGAGGACGTGCTCGACGCGCTCGCCGCCGAGGGGGCCGCGCTCGCGGTGTGCACCAACAAGCGCGAGGCGTGGTCGCGGCTGTTGCTCGATCTGCTCGGAATGACGCCGCGGTTCCGCGCCATCGCAGGCCGCGACACCTTCGCCGTGTGCAAGCCCGACCCCGGACACCTGACCGGCGTCATTGCGGCGGCCGGCGGCGATCCGGCGCGGGCGATCATGGTCGGCGACAGCGGCGTCGACGTCGCGACCGCCAGGGCCGCCGCCGTTCCCGTGATCGGCGTCACCTTCGGCTACAGCGACACTCCATTGGCCGCGCTCGGCCCGGATGCTGTGATCGGCCATTACCGGGAGCTCCGGCCGGCAATCCGGGCCCTGGCCGGTCGGACCGGCCTCGCGCACACCGTCCCGGAACAGCCATAATTCTCGACGAATCTTCCGCCATCGGGCAGGGCTGGCGGGACGTCGCACGCGGGCTCCGATCACCGACGGCACAACGCGGCGACCCGAGGCGACCTAGTGTAGCGCATCTGACGTTTGGTCCCCGCTCGAAGTGGGTCTCGTCACCAAACGTCAGATGCGAAAGCTACACTAGAATCATAGCGTTGCTAGTGTTCCTTTTGGTTCCGACATTT
>JAKAML010000334.1 GCA_021812845.1 Pseudomonadota bacterium | reverse complement strand
GCGCCAGCTCGCCGAGAGCTACAAACAGGCGTTCCTCCAGATGCGCCACGATCCGGCGCACGAGGACCGGTTGTTCGATGGCGCCGCCGACGTGATCGGTGCGCTCGCCCGGCGCGACGACGTCCGTCTCGGCATCGCCACCGGCAAGTCGATCCGCGGCGTCGAGCGGCTGCTCGACCGCGAGGGCTGGCACGGCCATTTCGCGACCGTGCAGACCGCCGACACCCATCCTTCCAAGCCGCATCCGTCGATGATCGCGACCGCCATGGCCGACGTCGGCGCCGTCGCCTCGCGCACGGTGATGATCGGCGATACCACCTTCGACATCGAGATGGCGCGCTTAGCCGGCGTCGGCGCCATCGGCGTCACCTGGGGCTATCACTCGGCCGCGCTCCTGCGCGAGGCCGGCGCGCACCTCCTGGTCGACGGGTACGCCGAGCTGCCCGCCGCCATCGAACGGCTGGTGGCGGAGCTCGAGGCCGTCGAATGAGCGGGCGCGACGGCGCCGAGGGCGCGGGCCAGGACGCGGGCGAGAGCGAGGAAGCGGGCATTGGCACGCGCCCGGACCCCGGCGTGCGCCGTGGCCTCGGCGGCGAGACGCCACTCGGCACCACGGGAGCTGAGGCCGTCAAGGCCGAGCCGCTGCGCCCGCCCCTTCCGAAGCGGTTCTACAGGTCGGCCGAGGCGGACGCCGGGGTGGCGCCCTACCGCGTGCTGCTCGACGGGCGGCCTCTACGCACGCCCGGAAAGCGCGTGCTGGCGCTGCCGACCCTGGCGCTGGCGGAGGCGATTGCGGCCGAATGGGACGCGCAGGGCGCAGTCGTCGATCCGGCGACGATGCCGCTGACGCGAATGGCCAACACGACCCTCGACGGAGTGGTCGGCAACGAGAACAGGATCCGCGCCGACATCGCCGCCTATGCCATGAGCGATCTCGTCTGCTACCGTGCCGACGGCCCCGAGGAGCTGGCGCGCCGCCAGGCCGAGTGCTGGGACCCGGTGGCTCGCTGGGCCGCGGCGCGGCTCGGCGCGCCGCTCGCGCTGGCCGCCGGGCTGATGCCGGTCGCGCAGTCGGAGGCCGTGCGTGCCGGCGTTCTCGCCGCGCTGGCGCCGGTCGACGCCTTCCGGCTGACCGCCCTCCACGTCATGACCACGCTGACCGGCTCGGCGCTCGTGGCGCTGGCGGTGATCGAAAGACGGCTCAGCGCCGAGGCGGCGTGGACGGCCGCTCACGTCGACGAGGATTTCCAGGCGAGCCAGTGGGGCGCCGACGCCGAGGCGACGCTGCGCCGCGCCGCCCGCCAGGCTGAGATGCTCGCCGCCGCGCGGCTGCTCGGCCTCGTCGATTGACGGGGCGGCGCCCCCGTCTGCGCCCCGTCGGCGCGACGTGTGCCGGGCCTCTGCCCCGCGGGAACGATTTCCAGTAGGATGGGCGGCGTTCGAGGAGCGCGGCCCATGGGTGGACTGGTCGAGGCGGTCACGAGCTATGCGGTCCTGCTCGCGCTGGCGGCCATCGCCGCGCTGGCGTTCGCCCATCGCCTCGCGTCGCGGTCGATCGAGCGGCTGCGGCGAAGAGGGCTTGACCCGGTCGGTGAGGACCGGTCGGGCGCCGCACTGGGGCGAAGCGCCGAGCTTGACACCGTCCGCCACGATGTCGATGCCGCGCGCGCGACCTCGGCCCGCCTCGTGCAGCCGCACCACGGCGGCGGCGGGGACGGCGGAGACGGCGGCAACGGCGGAGACTGACGGCGTCGCGCCGAAGCTGCGGCCACGGCGCGTTCGGGGGCGGATCGGGTCGATCCCTCCGCTCCCGGGCAGGTTCCGGTCCGCGGCCACATCTTAACCCGCGTTAACGATTTGTTTCCGCCGCGCGCGGTCTACTGATCGCAATCGTCCGAATCAGGAGCCCAGCGATGCTTCAGAGCCCGCGCATCCCCGAGATCAACCAGCGCGACCGCTTCGTGAAGAAGGCGGTGGCGCAGCGTCTCGTCTATGTCGTGGCGGGCAGCGACGGGCTCGGCCGCGTCGCCTCGCAGCGCCAGCGCGGGGCCGAGGTCACGCTGCTCTGGACCAGCCGCAAGGCGGCCGAGCGCTGGGCCGACGTCGTCGCCGCGACGCCGCGTGTCAAGGAGATCACGCTCGACGCGCTGATCGGCGACGTGCTGCCGGCGCTGGCGAAGATGAAGCGGCTCGCCGGGCCCGACTGGGGCTCGGAGCCGATCGAGCCCGAACTCGACGCCGCCGACCTCGCCGAGCGGCTGAAGCGGGAAGTGGCCGAGGGCTTCGCCGAGCGCGTGCGGGCGCAGGGCCGCGTGTTCCTGCTCGAGGACGGATCGGGGCCGGCGATGCTCGTCTCGGCGGAGCGGCCGGGGCAACTCGTGCTGCCCTGCTGGTCGGAGCGCGCCTCGGCCGAGACCCGGATCGAGGGGCCGTGGTCGGAGATGATGGCGGTCGAGGTGCCGCTCGCAAGCTTCACCGACCGCACCTTGGCCTGGCTCGACGGGCGCGGCTGGTCGGCGAGCCCGGATCATGTCATAGGGCCCGGCGCCACCGAGCTTGCCCCGGCGGCACTGAAGTCGCTGCTCGCCGGGCAGCCGCTGCGCCGCCTCCGTGCCTCCTGACGCTCACGCCCCTCCCATTGCTCGGACCCCGCCCCCCCACCCTCCATTCGGCCCCTGGCGGACGGCGTCCCGGTGACCGGGTTTGTCTTTCGTTCCGTTTGCTCGGGCCCGGTCGCGTGCTATCCCACGCGACCGGACAGCGCCGCGAGCGGCAGACGACAGGGTGGGCCCCATGAAGGACGTTATCCAAGAGCTCGAGCGGCGGCGCGACGAGGCGCGGCTCGGCGGCGGGCAGGCGCGCATCGACGCCCAGCACAAGCGCGGCAAGCTCACCGCCCGCGAGCGCATCGAGCTCCTGCTCGACAAGGGCTCGTTCGAGGAGTTCGACACCTTCGTCGAGCACCGCTGCGCCGAGTTCGGCATGGAGAAATCGAAGGTGCCGGGCGACGGCGTCGTCACCGGCTGGGGCACCATCAACGGCCGCGTCGTCT
>JAKAML010000333.1 GCA_021812845.1 Pseudomonadota bacterium | reverse complement strand
GGACCGCTGCCGCCGCCCCGTGCCAGCTTCGCCCACGCCGGCGACGATCCGCGCGGCGCCGTCGTCGCCTTCCCGTCCGGCGTGGCGAGCCTCGGCGTGCTGACCGACGCGGCGCCGGGCCTCGGCGCGGTCAACTGGCTTCCGGCCGATGATCTCGTCATCCGCCGCGTGCCGCTGCTGGTCGCCGTCGGCGGCCGCCTCTATCCGTCGCTGTCGGTCGAGGCCCTGCGGGTCGGCACGGGCCAGTCGACGATCCTGGTCCGCTCCTCGGGCGGCAGTGGGCTCCCGGGCTTCGGCCAGCGGACGGGGCCCGAGCTCGTGCGCATCGGCGACGTCGTGGTGCCGACCGACGGCCGCGGCGAGATGTGGCTGTGGCCGGCGCCGTCCGACCCGCGCCGCACCCTGTCGGCGCGGGACGTGCTCTCCGGCGCCGCCGATGCCGCGGCGATCCGCGGCCGCCACGTCCTGATCGGCGCCACGGCGGCTGGGCTTCTCGATCTCCGCGCGACCCCGCTCGCGGCATCGGTGCCGGGCGTCGAGATCCACGCCCAGGCCCTCGAGCAGATGCTGGCCGGCGCGCACATTCTGCGGCCCGCCTACGCGACAGGCGCCGAGATCGCGTTCCTGCTCGCGGTCGGCGGGCTCGTGACCTGGCTGCTCCGGCGCGTCGGGCCGCTCGCGGCGCTCGTCGCGGCCACGGCGGCGGTCGTGCTCGTCGTCGCTGCATCGCGCCTCGCCATTGCGCGGTCGGGCCTGCTGCTCGATCCGGTCTATCCGGCGCTGGTGCTGATCGCGCTCTACATTGCCGCGTCCGTCACGAGCTTCGTCCGCGCCGAAATCGAGCGCGCCCGCATCCGCTCGGCGTTCGGCCACTACGTCGCTCCCGAGCTCGTCGCCGAGCTGGCCCGAAATCCCGAGCGCGTCCGCCTCGGCGGCGAGAGCCGGACGGTGACGCTGATGTTCGCCGACGTGCGCGGCTTCACGGCGCTGGCCGAGGGGCGCTCGCCCGAGGAGCTGGTCCGCTTCGTCAACCGCCTGTTCACGCCGCTCTCGGAGACGATCCTCGCCCACCGCGGCACCATCGACAAGTTTCTCGGCGACGCGGTGATGGCGTTCTGGAACGCGCCGCTGAGCGACCGCGCCCACGCGACCAACGCCTGCCGCGCGGCACTCGCCATGCAGGCGGCCGTGGCGCGGCTCGACGCCGAGCTGGCGGCGGAGGCGGCGGCGGACGGCGGCGTCTTCCGGCCGCTGCGGCTCGGCATCGGCGTCAACACCGGGCCCTGCGTCGTCGGCAACATGGGCTCGCCGGAGCGGTTCGACTATTCGGTGATCGGCGAGGCCGTCAACGTCGCCGCACGTCTCGAGGAGGCGACCAAGTCCTCGGGTGCGGCGATCGTGGTCGGCGCGTCGACGGCGGCCCTCGCCCGCGAGCTGGCGCTGATCGAGATCGCGACCGTCGTGCCGCGCGGCATGACGCGGCCGGAGACGATCTTCGCGCTGGTCGGCGACGAGGACGTCGCCTCGTCCGGCGCGTTCCGCCGGCTCGAGGCCGCGCACCGCGAGCTCCGTGCCGCGGAGGCCCGCGGCGACGGCGCCGCCGCCGATCGGGCCCGCGCTGCCTGCCTGTCGCTCGCGCCGCCGCTCGCCGCCGGGCTCTACCGCGCCCCGCCGGGGTACTTGCCGGGATAGCTCGGACCGGAGCCGCCGCCCCTCTTGCCGCCGAAGCCGCCGCCGATGCCGATCACGATGCCGATGCCGCCGATGCCGCTGCTGCCGTAGCTCGGTCCGTCGTCGCGCGGCCGGCGCGGCTTGCGCGGCGGATCGGACGTCACCACCTTGACGCGCGGCTTCTCGGTCTTGGTCTCTCGCTCCTTGGCCGGCTTCTTGCGCGGTTTCGGATCGTCGTCGTCGTCGCGAAGGCTCGCCTTGCGGACCTTGGCCGGGCGCACCGGATTGACGCAGGCGGAATCCGGCCGGTCGGGCTGGCTGCCCTCGATCACCGCGGCGCGGGTCAGGACCGGGGTCGGATCGATCTGCGGCGGCTTGTCGATGAACGGGAACGCGGTATCGAACGTCACCCCGGCCCCGTCGCGCAGCTTCGACCAGTCGGCGGCGCGGCCGACGCTGCCGTCGCGCGTGACGCGGACGATGCGGCCGGGCTGGTCGAGCACGCGGCAGGCGCTCTTCCGGCCGGTGATTTCGACGGCGCCCTCGTGCAGCAGCACCCAGGCCGACGTGTCGGGCAGGATGTAGAGATCGAAGATGGTGCCGCGCACGGTGATCGAGGCGTTCGGCGTGTTGATGACGTAGGTCGGCTTCTTCGCCACCCCGGTCATGAAGCGGAACGCGCCCTTGGTCAGGTCGAGCACGATCGAGCCCGCCTTCTTGTCGCTGTCGTAGACGAACTTGTCGAGCACCAGACGTGATCCGGGCCCGAGCGCCAGCTTGGTGTCGTCGTCTAGCTTCAGCTCGCCCTGCGCGTCGGGCTTGACCTCGATCACCTCGTCCTGGCGCACGTCGTCGCCGGCGGCGAGGGTGCGGTTCTTCTTCTTGAAGTCGGCGGTGACGGTGTTGACGATCACGATCGCGTCGCCGATGCGGTCGCCGGAGGCGGCGAGGGCCGGCGCCGTCCCGGCGAGGGTGACGCCGGGGATGGATACGGCCGCGGCCAGGAGGGCGGCGGTGCGGCGACGCTGGGTCGTAGGCCGGTGCCAGGGCATGGCGATCTCCTCTGAAGCGGAGGAAACGTAGCGCGGCGAGCGCCGGGACAATGTTCCCTTGGTAACACGGAGCGGGCTGCGGGTGTCATAAACTTCAGAGCCCCATGTCCGGATTTCCGCACCTATGGTGGACGTTGACGGCGAAGGAGGCGTTAACCACCGCGGCGGCGCGGGCGAGGCGCGCCCGGCGCGTCGCCGCGCGCCGCGCCGCGTTGACCCTCGCGCCGATCGCCACTAACTCTCGGCGGTACGGCGCCGCCTCGGCCGGCGCGGCGATCAGGAGGATCACCACGGATGGCGACCGCGCCGCAGGACGACAGCGCCCTCGCC
>JAKAML010000332.1 GCA_021812845.1 Pseudomonadota bacterium | reverse complement strand
CGATCGGGTGCGCCGGGCTCGTCGACGGCGGCCGAGCGGTCGGCGCCGCCACGGAGGGCGCCGTCGACGTCGCAGCCGTGCTCGCGTGGGCCGGTTTCGGCAGCGACCAGGTGAGCCTCGCCGGTCACCGCTACACGCCCGATCACGACATCCTCGACGCGCTCGACCTCGGCCGCGGCCGGACCTGGGCCAGCTTCGACGCCAAGGCCGCGCGGGCGCGCGTCGAGCGCCTGCCGTGGGTGGCGAGCGCGACCTTGACGCGCGTCCATCCCGGCCGGCTCGAGGTGGAGGTCGTCGAGCGCAAGGCGTTCGGGCGCTGGCGCCACCAGGGACGGACGACGCTGATCGACCAGACCGGCCGCTCTCTCACGGACATCGCCGGTGGCCAGGCGTGGCCCGCCTTCGATGCCTTGCCGCTGTTCGAGGGTTCCGGCGCCGACGCCGAGGCGGGCGCCATCACCGTCGTCGTCGGCCGCCATCCCGATCTCGCGCGCCGGGTCGCGCGTTACGAGCGCGTCGGCGGGCGGCGCTGGACGCTGCACCTCGCCAACCGGACGACCCTGCATCTGCCGCCCGACCGCGAGGCGCTGGTGCTCGGCGCGCTGGCCGCGAGCACGCGGCTCGGCCGGCTCGTCGAGGAGCCCGGCCGCATCCTCGATCTGCGCGCGCCGGGCCGCATCGCCGTGCGCCGCGCCGCAACCGGAGACGCGCGATGAGCGGAGGGGAAAGCGGCGTCGGGGGCGGCTTCCCGCGGACCGTACCTGGTTCGGGCCGCCACGCCGCGCGGTCGGTCGGCGTGCTCGACGTCGGCACGAGCAAGGTCGTCTGCCTGATCGCCGCGGTCGCGCCGCGCGCCGGCGTCCACGCCGGCGTGCCGCGGGCCGAGGTGCTCGGCGCGGGCCACGTCCGCGCCCGCGGCATCAAGGCCGGCGTCGTCACCGACCTCGACGAGGCCGAGGGGGCGATCCGCGCCGCGATCGGCGAGGCCGAGCGCATGGCCGGGCTCGCCCTCGAGGAGATCCACGTCGCGGTGTCCTGCGGCCGCCTCAAGTCGCGCCATTTCACGGCCAGCGCCGAGGTCGAGAGCGGGGTCGTCGACGACGGCGACATCGCCCGCGTGATGTCCGGCGGCCGCGCCTACGCCGACCGCGACGGCCGCACGCTCGTCCATCTCAACCTGCTCGGCTTCCGGCTCGACCGCGCGCAGGCCGTCACCGATCCGCGCGGCATGGCAGCGGGCCTGCTGTCGGCCGATCTGCACGCGGTCACCGCCGACGACGCGCCGCTGCGCAACCTGACGATGGCGGTCGAGCGCTGCCACGTCGCGGTGGCGGGACTGGTCGCCGCCCCGTTCGCCAGCGCGCTCGCGGCGTCGACCGACGACGAGCGGCGGCTCGGCGTGACGGTCGTCGACATCGGCGCCGGCGTGGCGACGCTCGCGGGCTTTGCCGACGGTCAGCTCGTGTTCGCCGACGCGGTGCCGGTCGGCGGGCACCACATCACCTACGATATCGCCCGCGCGCTCAACATGCCCCTTGCGGAAGCGGAGCGAATCAAAGCGCTGTATGGGACACTGATCGAGGCCGGCTCGGACAACTACGAATCGTTCGAATATGCCCTGGCCGGACCATCGACCGGCGGCGAGGACGGCGGCGAGGAAGACCTCGTCGGCCGGGTCACGCGGGCGCAACTGCGCTCCGTCGTCCGGCCGCGGGTCGAGGCGACCCTGGCGCTCATCGCCGAGCGGCTGGAGCGGGCCGTCCAGCTCGGACCGGTCATGCGACTCGCGACCGGCCGCGTGGTGTTGACGGGCGGCGCCAGCCAGCTTGCCGGGCTCGGCGATCTGGCTTCAGGCGCCCTCGCCCGCCCGGTACGGGTTGCAGGCGTCACGGGCTTGGCCGGGCTGCCGGCCGGGCTGGCGAGGCCGGGCTTCGCGGTGGCGGCGGGGCTGCTGTCGTCCTGCTCCCGGCCCTCGCTGCAGGTGCCGGCGTGGCGGACCGGCGGCGACGGCCAGGGCGGGGGGTATCTGGGTCGCGTCGGCAACTGGCTGCGCGAAGGATTCTGACGAGGGCGCGCGCCGCCCCGCGGGACGAGACCGGCCCTCTCCGGTCGTTGCGTGTCGAGGCTCGGTTGCGTTGGCGTCTGCCTTCTCGCGTCGCGGTGCCGGCGCCGGCGAACGAAGCACGATACGGGGGCCTCATGGGCATCAAGCTTCAGCTTCCGCGCATCCTGGACCTGAGACCGCGGCTGACCGTGGTCGGAGTCGGCGGCGCGGGCTGCAACGCCGTCAACAACATGATCGCGGCCGGGCTGACGGGCGTCGAGTTCGTGGTCGCCAACACCGACGCGCAGGCGCTCGCCGCCTCGAGCGCCGAGCACCGCATCCAGCTCGGAATCAACCTGACCGAGGGGCTCGGCGCCGGCTCGCGGCCGGAGATCGGCGAGGCCGCGGCCGAGGAGGCGATCGAGGAGATCCGCGGCCGGATCGCCGGCTCGCACATGCTGTTCATCGCCGCCGGGATGGGCGGCGGCACGGGCACCGGGGCGGCGGCGGCGATCGCGCGCACGGCCAAGGAGCTCGGCGTGCTCACGGTCGGCATCGTCACCAAGCCGTTCCAGTTCGAAGGCACGCGGCGCCAGCGCATCGCGGAAGCCGGCATCGCCGAGCTCAAGGGCAACGTCGACACGCTGATCGTCATCCCGAACCAGAACCTGTTCCGGGTGGCCAACGAGAAGACCACGTTCGCCGAGGCGTTCGTGCTCGCCGACCAGGTGCTCTACTCGGGCGTCGCGTGCATCGTCGACCTGATCGTCAAGGAAGGCCTGATCAATCTCGACTTCGCCGACGTCCGCACCATCATGAGCGGCATGGGAACGGCGATGATGGGCACCGGGGAAGCCTCCGGCGACCGCCGCGCGATCATCGCCGCGGAGGAGGCGATCGCCAATCCGCTGCTCGACGACATCACGCTCAAGGGCGCCAAGGGGCTGCTGCTGTCGATCACCGGCGGCCGCGACCTGACGCTCTACGAGGTTGACGAGGCGGCGAGCCGCGTGCGCGC
>JAKAML010000331.1 GCA_021812845.1 Pseudomonadota bacterium | reverse complement strand
AGGACGAGCGGTCGCGCCGGCAGATGCGGCAACGGAGTGGCCGGCAACGGAGGATCGGGCGCGCGGCGGCGGGCCTCGACCGAAGAGCCGGGCCCGGACCGAAGCAGAGGAGCGGACGCACGATGACGAGGACAGCCAGGGCGGCGGCTTGCGGCAGGGTTCTGGCCGCGGCCCTTGCGCCCGCCATCGTGGCGTCGGCGGCTCCGCCGGTCGTCGCAGCGGGATCCGCCTACGCCTGGCGCAAGGATGCCGCCCCCCTCCCCGCCGATACGCTCGCCGCGCGGATCCCGCCGCCCGCCGGGTTCACCCGCACCGAGGCGCCGCCGCAGAGCTTCGCCGCCTGGCTGCGCGGCCTGCCGATGAAGGTTGCAGGCGCGCCGGTCCACCTCCACACCGGCGTCCGGAAGGCGCGCCAGGACGTGCACGCTGCTGTCGTCGACATCGACACCGGCCCGCGCGATCTCCAGCAGTGCGCCGACGCCATCATGCGTCTCCGGGCGGAGTGGCTGTGGAGCGGCGGTCGGCGCGCCGAGATCGGCTTCGACTACACGGACGGAAAGCGGCGCAGCTTCTCGGCAACCGGGCGCACGGACTATGCGGGGTTCCGCAAGTACTTGGACGCGGTGTTCGCCTATGCCGGCACCTACAGCCTCGAGCGCGAGCTCGAGCCCGTCGGTGCGGGCGACATCGAGGTCGGCGACGTGTTCATCAAGGGCGGGTTTCCCGGTCATGCGGTGCTCGTTGCCGACATGGCGACCGATGCCGCGGGCGCGCGGCGCTTCCTGCTCGTGCAGAGCTACATGCCGGCACAGGAGATCCACGTCCTCAAGAACCCCGCCGCGGCCGACGGCTCGCCCTGGTACGCGGCGCCGGTCGCCTATCCGTTCGTGACGCCCGAATGGACTTTCCCGGCGGCGAGCCTCAAGCGCTGGCCGGCCCGCGCCGCCGGACGGAAGGGGTAGCGCGTCGCGGCCGAAGGCGGTCTGAGGGTCGTCGCTGCGACCGACTTGCCCCTACGCGACCGACTAGCCAGCACGAGACCGGGCATGGAAATATGCCGACGTCCGACGATGCACGGCGTCGGCTCGAACGGGAGGGAAGTCAAATGCCTTTCAAGTCCGCGCTCGCCGCCGTCGGCGTGCTGCTCGCGATCACCGCGGCACCGGCGGCCGCCCAGGAGCGACCCGGCGAGACGCGCGCCGAATACGAGGCTCGGCAGGCCGAGGCCGACGCGCGCGCTGCCGAGGCGCGCGAGCGCAAGGAAGCGGCGGAGCGCCGGGCGCAGGAGGCTTACGATCGGGCGCAACGGGAGGCGGCAGCACGCGAAGCCAAGGCGCGCGGCGAGGCCAAGACCGGCAAGGGCAAGTAGCGCCCCTCGTGGCCGCGGTCTACGGACGCGCGCGCGCCGTCACTCGAGCGCACTCCAGAAGACGACGAAGGCCCGGGCGGCGATCGCCCGGGCCTCGAATTGCGTCGCTACGGCATCGCGCCGGCTCAGCGGAACGACGTCGACTTGCGCGACGGGGGCGGCTCGGACGGCGTCGCGCCGCCGGTCGCGCCGGGCATCCCGTTCATCATCGAGGTCATCATGTCGGCCCACTGCCGCTGCCACGCCTGGCTGGCCTCCATCCAGAACTGGATCGGCGCCATCGGGTTGGTACCGAAGCCGAACCTCGTGAAGTCCATCTGCTGGAGGCCGGGCACCACGCCCGCCATGGGCGGGATCTGCCCAAGGCCCGGCATGGCCTTGGCGAAGGCGTTGCCGAAGGTGAACTTGCCGGGCGACTTCATCTGCTCGGTCCAGGCGTCCATCACCTGATCGAGCATCTGGAGCTGCATCTTCGACATATGTTGCATGTTCGACTTCGTGGCCTCGACCATGGCCTCCGGCCAGCCGGCGGCCTTGGCGGCGGCGCCCATCTTGTCGAGCACCTTGGACTGCTGCCGCTCGGTGGTGGCCGCCATCTCGTCGCGCCACTCGCCGAGCGCCTCGAAGGCGGCGTTCATCGCCTTCCGGGTCTCGCCGTCGAGCATCCCGTTGCTGTAACCGCGGCCGCCGAAGCGGTCGTCCTGGGTCGCAGGTTTCACCATCATGACGCTAACTCCTGTTCGTTCCGGGGGGGGAAAGGCGTTCAGGCCCTCGAGCCGTCATCACGTGCCGGGCGATCCTACTCCGCATCCCTGCGCTGCACAACGCATGGGCGGTCCGGTGTGCAATGCGGCATACGTCGTTCAGTTCCTCGCCCGTGCCGATCTCGCCGCGCGTCCCGATCGCCCCTTTTGCGGCTGCGAAGCCGATGCTATCGAGACGCCCATGACAGACACCTCGCTGATCCGCAATTTCTCGATCATCGCCCACATCGACCACGGCAAGTCGACCTTGTCCGACCGGCTGATCCAGCTGTGCGGCAACGTCTCCGACCGCGAGATGAAGGCGCAAATCCTTGATTCCATGGACATCGAGCGCGAGCGCGGCATCACCATCAAGGCCCAGACGGTGCGCCTCGACTACAAGGCCAAGGACGGCAGGATCTATCAGCTCAACCTGATGGACACCCCCGGCCACGTCGATTTCGCCTACGAGGTGAGCCGGTCGCTGGCGGCCTGCGAAGGCGCGATCCTGGTCGTCGATGCGAGCCAGGGCGTGGAGGCGCAGACCCTCGCCAACGTCTACCAGGCGCTCGACAACGACCTCGAGATCCTGCCGGTTCTCAACAAGATCGATCTGCCGGCGGCCGACGCCGACCGGGTCAAGGCGCAGATCGAGGACGTGATCGGCCTCGACGCCTCCAACGCAGTCGGCGTGTCGGCCAAGACCGGCCTCAACGTCGAGCAGGTGCTGGAGGCGATCGTCGAGCGCCTGCCGCCGCCCAAGGGCGACGCGACGAAGCCCTTGAAGGCGATGCTGATCGACAGCTGGTACGACGCCTATCTGGGCGTCGTCGTGCTCGTCCGCGTGATCGACGGCACCTTGAAAAAGGGTCAGAAGATCAAGATGATGAATGCCGGCGCCAGCTATCAGATCGAGCGCGTCGGCATCTTCCGCCCGAAGCAGGAGATGCTCGACCAGCTGGGCC
>JAKAML010000330.1 GCA_021812845.1 Pseudomonadota bacterium | reverse complement strand
GAAGCGACGACGGACGCCGGTGGCGGCGGCGACCGGCGGCGGAGCGTCGGCCGGCGCGCCCGGCGGCTCTATGCGTGGGGCAGCCGCGCACACTGGGTCTCGCTCCTGTTCGCGAGCCGCGCCGACGTCGCGGTCAGCCTCGCGGCCCTCGGACTGATCGGCGGCGTCGGCCTCTCGACCGGGGCCGCGGTCTACTCGCGCGCCGGCGATCCTGCGGCCCGCATCGCGGCCGCGGCACACCCGGTCGGCGACACCGCCACCGCATTCTCCGTCGCCGGCCGCGACGAGGCCGGCCGCGGGGCGGCGTTCGAGATCGTGGTGTTCGACCGGTCGATCGCCTGGGTAAAGGGCTCGACGGGCGATCTCGAGCGATCGGGCCGCGTGCTCACGACCCGTGCCGTCGAAAGCGAGATCCTGGCCGGCGGCGTCCGCGACAGGCTCGCGGACGCGCTCGAGGTGATCGCGGTCGGAGCCGCCTCGCACGAGGGCGACCTCGCAGCGGAGGTGCACCGCGCCGGCCTGCGCGCCCGACAAACCGCCGAGTGGATCCGGTCCGCGGTGCCGCCCCCGACGCCGATCCTGACCCTCAACCTCGGCCAGTACCGCGCGCCGTGCGCGGCCTGCGAGACGTCCGGCACGAGCTGTCAGCGGCCGTTCGTCGTGGTCGCCGTGCGCGACAAGGAGGCCGGCGTCGACATCGCTCAGGCGCTCGCATCCGCCATGAGCGACAAGTCCAACCTGCCGAGCGCGGCCGCCTACTCGAGCTTCGGCCTCGCCAGATTCCGGTGACGGGACGCGGCGTCGCGTCCGGGAGCGGCGCGGCGCTCGAGCCGAGGCTATGCCCCCTCGTAGAACCCGACCGCCTCACCCGCCGCCGGGCCGATGATCTCGCCCTGCCACATGACGCGGCGGCCGCGGACGAAGGTGCCGACGGGCCAGCCGGTCACGCGCGCCCCATCGTAGGGCGTCCAGCCGACGCGGCTCTCGATCCAGCGGTTGGTGATCGTCTCGCGGCGCTTCAGGTCGACCACGGTCAGATCGGCGTCGTAGCCGACCGCGATGCGGCCCTTGCCGCGGATGCCGAACAGGCGCTGCGGCCCGTGGCTCGTCAGGTCCACGAGACGGGCAAGGGTCAGCCGGCCGGCGGCGACATGATCGAGCATGATGGGGACGAGGGTCTGCACGCCGGTCATGCCCGAATGCGAGGCCGGGTAGGCGTGGTCCTTCTCCTCGCGCGTGTGCGGGGCGTGGTCGGAGCCGAGCACGTCGACGACGCCCTCCGTCACCCCGCGCCAGATCGCGTCGCGGTGCGCGGTGCCGCGCACCGGCGGGTTCATCTGCACGTAGGTGCCGAGGCGGCGGTAGGCCTCGTCGCCGTCGAGCGTGAGATGGTGCGGCGTCACCTCGACCGAGACCCAGTCCTTGTGGTCGCGGAGGAAGGCCATCTCGGCGGCGGTCGAGATGTGGAGCACGTGGACGCGGCGCTTGTGCGTCGCGGCGAGCCGGGCGAGGCGCCTGGTCGCGATCAGCGCCGCCTCCTCGTCGCGCCACACGGGGTGCGAGGAGGGATCGCCGGGGATGCGCTCGGACATGCGGGAGATCAGCCGCGCCTCGTCCTCGGCGTGGAACGCGGCGCGGCGGCCGAGCGCGCCGATGATGCGATCGAGCGAGCCTTCGTCGTCGACCAGCAGGTCGCCCGTCGACGAGCCCATGAACACCTTGATGCCGGCCGAGCCGGGAAGCCGCTCGAGCGCCGGGATGTCGGCCACGTTCTCGCGCGTGCCGCCGACGTAGAACGCGAAGTCGCAGAACATGCGGTGGCGGGCGAGGCGGACCTTCTCGGCGAGCGTCTCGGCGGTGGTGGTCAGGGGCTTGGTGTTCGGCATCTCGAAAACGGCGGTGACGCCGCCCGCCACGGCGCCGCGGCTGCCGGTCTCGAGATCCTCCTTGTGGGTCAGGCCCGGCTCGCGGAAGTGCACCTGGCTGTCGATCACGCCGGGCAGGATGTGGAGACCCCGCATGTCGATCCGCCCGGCGGCCGTGACGGAGGCGAGGTCGCCGATGGCGGCGATGCGGCCGGCGCGGATGCCGATGTCGCGGATGCCCTCGCCGTCGTGATTGACGACGGTGGCGCCCGACAGAACGAGATCTAAGGGTTCGGTCATGAGATCCTCCCGTGCCGGCCGATGCCCGTCCGTTCCCCACCGTCCTGCGCGCTACGGGAAGCAGGTCGGGGCAATGGTCGGCCGCTTGCCTCGGCTCGACTGCCCGCTTACGTAGTTCCGGAGATCAATTCAACGGTTCTGTGGGGCGGTGACCCCGGACACGACCGGAACGGAGCGGACCCCATGTCCACGACCACGGCGAGGATCGCGATGCTGCCCGACCGGGGCGTGGTCAGCGTCACGGGCGAGGACGCGGCGAAGCTGTTGCAAGGCGTGGTCACCAACGACATGGCGGCGTTCGAAGCGGGCGCCCACGCGATCCACGCCGGGCTGCTGACGCCGCAGGGCAAGATCCTGCACGAGTTCCTGGTCGCCAGGAGGAGCGGCGGGGGCGGTTTCCTGGTCGAGACGGCGCGCGAGCGGGCGGCGGATCTCGCCAAGCGGCTCGGCCTCTACAAGCTCCGCGCCAAGGCCGAGATCCGCGACGTATCGAGCGACTACACCGTCGCCGTCCGCTGGGACACGGCGGCGGCGATCGACGCGGCGGCGGACGGCTGGCGCCCCCCGGCGACGGACAAGGACTGCGCGGCGGCGGTAGAATGCTTCGCCGATCCGCGCCATCCCGGTCTCGGCGTCCGGCTCGTGCTCTCTATCGCGACCGACTGGGTGCTCGGGCGGACGGGCGCGGTGGCGGCGAGCGCCGACGACTACCACGCGCACCGCGTGGCACTCGGCGTGCCCGAGGGCGGGCGCGATTATGCGCTCGGCGATACCTTCCCGCACGAGGCGGACTTCGATCTCTACCGCGGCGTGTCGTTCACCAAGGGCTGCTTCGTCGGCCAGGAGGTGGTGGCGCGGATGCAGCACAAGTCGGTGGTCCGCAAGCGCGTCGTGCCCGTCGCCGGCCACGGCCT
>JAKAML010000329.1 GCA_021812845.1 Pseudomonadota bacterium | reverse complement strand
CGCCTCCGTGCCGGCGACGATGATCTCGTCGACGTCCTTGTTGTAGAGGTCGCGGATCGAGCGCTTGATGAGGTTGCCTTCCTCGTAGACGAGGCTCGGCGCCTCGCTCTGCAGCGTCATCTCGCGCACGCTCTCCCACAGCCGCAGCAGATACTCGAAGTCGCGCTTGATCTCCTGCGAGGTGCGCGCGGCGCCGGCGGTGCGGATGATGAGGCCCATGCCCTCCGGCACCTCGAGCTCCTGGGCGATGGCCTTCAGGCGCTTCCTGTCCTGCGGGTTGTTGATCTTGCGGCTGATGCCGCCGCCGCGGGCGGTGTTGGGCATCAGGACCGTGTAGCGGCCGGCGAGCGACAGATAGGTCGTGAGCGCCGCGCCCTTGGTGCCGCGCTCCTCCTTGACCACCTGCACCAGGATCACCTGGCGCCGCTTGATGACCTCCTGGATCTTGTAGCTGCGGGTGCGCCGGCGCGGGCGCGGACGGGCCGCGAACTCGTCGAGCGCGTCCTCCGTGCCGACCTGCTCGACCTCGGCCGTCTCGGCACCGCCGGAGACTTCCTGAACGCCGTTGTCGTCGCGCTCGCCATCGTCGTCGCCACCCGAGGCGTCGACCGTCGCGTCGCCGCCTTCTCGCCGTTCGCCGCCTTCGTCGTCGCCGTCCTCGCCGTGTCCGTCGTCGCGGTCGTCGGACTGGCCGAAGCCGCCGACCTCGACCGGGGGCAGCTCGCTGACCGCGACCTCGACCAGGCCGGTGTCCTCGGCGTACGTTGTGCCGGGCCGGTCGTCGGCGTCGTGGCCGAGATCCTCCGCGCCCGCCTCGTCGCGCCCGGATGCGTCGCGACCCCGCTCGTCGAGGCCAATGTCCTCGGTGCCGGCGTCGTCGTGGTCGCGGCCGGCGTCGTCCGCGCCGATGTCGTCGTGCCCGGTCGCGGCCGTCCGGTCGTCGTCGCCGCCCTCGGGTGCCTCTGCAGTGCGCGAACTCTCGCCGCCGTGGCGACCCTGGCGCCGGTCATTGCCCCCCCGCTGGCCGTGGGGTTTGCGGCGCCGGGCGACGGCCTCGGCGCGAGCGTCGGCGGCGGCTTCCTCCTCGGCCTCCGCCTGCGCCTCCTCGTCGATCAGCGCCTGCCGGTCGGCCATCGGGATCTGGTAGTAGTCCGGATGGATCTCGTTGAAGGCCAGGAAGCCGTGGCGGTTGCCGCCGTAGTCGACGAAGGCAGCCTGCAGCGACGGCTCGACGCGCGTGACCTTCGCCAGATAGATGTTGCCGCGCAGAAGCTTGCGGGCGGCGCTCTCGTAGTCGAACTCCTCTACACGGCCTCCGCGCAGCACCACGACCCGGGTCTCCTCGGGATGCGTGGCATCGATGAGCATCTTGTTGTTGGACATTGGGTTCTTTCCTTCGCGCGCCGGCCGAGCGGCTCGCCTGGTCCAGATGCCCGCCTGATGCTCGAAGTATCGGTGAGGGCTCTGGAGGCAGCGGGCGGCCCGGCTAGGGCGCGCGCCTCGATGGTTGTTGATGTTCGGGTGATGGGACGACCGATGGCGACGGCGGCACGCCCGCGCCGGGCTCGAGCGAGCCGGGCGTCGAAACTCTGGGCTGAAGTGCCGTCGCGCATCGTGGTGACGTGATCCTGATGATCCCGGAGGATCGTGCGTTGTTGTCGGTCTCGTAGGCCTCATCCCGTCTCGCCCGGTCCGGCTCGACCTCTCGGACCGGCCGCCGCGTGCGGGCTCGAACGACGGAATGATAAAGTCCGGTCGCAGCCTGAAATGGGCCTCCGGCTGCCTGTCCCCGCCTGTGGCGCCCCTTTCGACTGGCGACCGAGCGAGGGTGGTGAGGGGCTCTGTGTCCGGACCAGAGCCTCGCCGCCACGAGCCGGCGCCTCGCGCCGTGCCGCCGGCTGACGCGAACGCCCGATCGATCGGGGCTAGAGGCTCGACGATCCGTGTGGCCGCAATTCCCGTTCGGCAGCTTCGGTCGGCTTGGGCGTCCGGACACCGAGACTGGAACAGGCGGGCCGTGGGCCGCACCAGCAGTCCGGAACCGGAGACCATGACCGCTGTCGGTCGGGTCCAGCGACTTACGCGAGAAGTTCTACGGGTTCACCGTAACGGTGGCAAGAGTGCTAAATGGGTCGAGCGCCGCCGCGGATGAGTGTACACGTTGCGAAGATATGGAGATTCTTCGCAAAAATCCAATTAATGTGGTTGTCGCGCCGGGACGCCGACAGGCGCCGTGGGGCCGATTAGACGAGGAGGGGCGGGCCGGGCATGGGCCGGAACGGGGGACAATGGGGCGTGGGCGGCCTTTTCGCGCGGTGGCCGGCCGACGGGCAACGTGGCGAACCGTCTTGGGATCGCGCGGAGGTTGCGGCTGCGCGCGGGCTCGCGATTGCCGCCGCAACCCTGGCGACGGTCGTCTTGACGGTGGCCGGCCGGGCCGAGCCGGGATCTGCCCCGAAGGGCGCGGGCGAATGGGCGACACAGTCGACCCCGGCAGGGACGCCCGCGGCGGCGTTGGCCGGACAAAGAAATACCGGTGGTCGACCGGGACCGGCGCCGGGCACCGCCGGGCCTGCTCCACCGGCGAGAGGCCAACGCGGTGCGGCGCGGCCGAAGCTCACGCCGATGTCGAAGACCGAAAGCACGGGCGAAGCCCGCGCCAGCGGCGCAGCGGACGCGCCGGGTCAGGTGGCGGTCACCTCGGCCGTGCTGTCAGGCGACAAGTCGGCGACCACGTTCACCCTGAAAATGTCGAAGGGAGTCAAAGCCGAGATCGTCACCCTGGCCAATCCCTACAGGGTCATCGTCGACATGCCCGACGTGGTGTTCCGCCTGGCGGCGGGCACCGGCCGCACCGGCGTCGGGCTCGCCACCGCGTTCCGGTTCGGCCTGTTCGCCGAGGGCAAGGCGCGGCTCGTCGTCGATACCGACGGGCCGGTCCTGATCTCGCGGGCGGAAATGCGGGCCGACGCGGACGGGAAGGGCGTGAGCCTCGCCATCGACTTCACACCGACCGATGCGCAGACATTCGGCGCGGGGACCGGTGCGGCGCGGGCGGCGGCCGCGGCCGCGGCGGCGGAGATCG
>JAKAML010000007.1 GCA_021812845.1 Pseudomonadota bacterium | reverse complement strand
CGCCGGGGTGGGCGAGCAGGCCAGCCATGGCGTCGGCGGTCCAGGGCGGCGAGAACATGGCCGCGTGCAGACGCGCCATCGCCTCGGCATCGGCGACGGTCGCCGGGCGCAGGTCGCCCTCGTGCGCCGCACCCGCGCGGCCCGTCATGTCCCGGCCGCGCCCGCGCGCGCGATCGACTTTCCCGCCTGCGGCCTGGCGTCCGGCGGGCGCAGGTACAGCGGCCGCGGCGGCGAGAGGAGGGGCGAGGCGGCGTGGGCGAAGCCGAGCAGCCAGCGGGCGTCGATCTCGCTCGCCTCCGCCGACGTCGACCCGGCATGGTCGACGGCGATCGGCCGCCCGGCGGCGCGGCCGGCCCGAGCGACGGCCTCGGCGGCGGACCCGGTCGCGAACAGCCGATACTCCGGACAGAGCGCCGCGGCCTCGGCCGGGCTGGAGATCAGCGGGCCCGTCAGCGACCGGCCGTGCGTTTCGACGACCTCGACGTAGCATTCCTCGCGCCGGGCGTCGCGCGCCACGAGCACCGCGTCGCGGTCCTCGACGCAGTCGGGAATCCGGTGCACCGCGGCCATGCAGAGCGGCAGCAGGCTCGAGAACGCGACCACCGGCACGCCGTGCGCCAGCGCCAGCGCGCGGGCGGCGGCGACGCCGATCCGCACCCCGGTGAACGTTCCCGGACCGTGCGTCACGGCGATGCGGTCGAGGTCGGCGATGCCGATGCCGGAAGCTGCGCAGACACGGCCGATCATCGGGATCAGCGCCTCTGCGTGTCCGACCGACATGAACATCCGTTCCGACACGACCTGCCGGTCGCCGCCCGCACGGCCGGTCTCGACCGCCACCGAGCAGGCGTCGAACGAGGTGTCGAAGGCGAGGATGTTCATGGCGCTGCTATAGCCGGCGCCTCGCCGCTGCGCCAGCCGGGGAGCCATGGCCCGGGTGATCGGCCGGGCCCGGGCGTGCGCGGCACCCGGACCGCCGGGTCCGCGCCGCCACATCGGTCCGGCAGCGCCCGGCCGACGACCCGATCCGTCGACCGTGGCCGCCGACATGCAGCTCCGCGACCCGCACCGACATGAACATCCTGGCCGCCCCGCACTGCCGCCTGAACCGCCGACGCCGTTCGAACAACCACCACGGCACCGGCACCGGCGGTCCAGCACTGGACGATCTGAAATCGGACGTTCCCGAACCGGGCGGACCGGCACCAGACGAACTGGCACCGCGCCGAGACCAGTCCGCCGTTGCGATCTCTTTCGTTGGCATACATAATGCCACCGCTGTGGCCGCGAGCGTCGCGGCCTGCCGCGGAGCGAGAAACCGAGCGTCGCGGCCTGCCGCGGAGCCAGAAACCGAGCGTCGCGGCTTGCCGCGGAGCCAGAAACCGAGCGTCGCGGCCTGCCGCGGAGCGAGAAACCGAGCGTCGCGGCCTGCCGCGGAGCGAGAAACCGAGCGTCGCGGCCTGCCGCGGAGCGAGCAGAGCAACGACCGATCGAGGTGGCCCCGATGACCGATCTCTCCCGTCTCGCGCCCGGCGTCCGCGCCACCGCCGCGCTCGTGGTCGGCCCCGAACACACCGCCGAGCGCGTCGGCTCGGGCCGCATCGCGGTGCTCGCCACGCCGGTGATGATCAATCTGATCGAGGCGGCGGCCCTCGCCGCGGTGGAGCCGCTGCTGCCGCCCGGCCACCAGAGCCTCGGCATCCACCTCGACGTCGGCCACACGGCGGCGACGCCGGTCGGCCACCGCGTCGAGGCGACCGCCGAGATCGTCGCCGTCGACGGCCGCACGGTGACGCTGAAGGTCACCGCCCGCGACCCCTTCGAGGAGATCGGCGGCGGCACCCACCAGCGCGTCGTCGTCAACGTCGCCAAGTTCGATCAGCGGATACAGAGGAAGGTGGGGCGGTGACGGGACAGGGCGATGGTCCGTTGTGGGCCCACGTCTGTCCGCCGCACATCACACCTTTCGGTGTCCCGGAAAGCGCGCGGCCATATCAGCGACCACGCGCATTCCGGGAAGGTGCTAACGATGTGGTGCAGGTCCACGTCGAGTCGAGAGCAGGCCTCGGGGCTCCGACGACCCCTCCCCCTCTTCATGGCGAAGCCTTGCTTTCGGCATGAGGGGGAGAATGAGGCGATAGCCCCCTCGCACCGCCGTCGCCGTCGCGTCGAACCCGGACCGGGGCGAGCGGGGGGAACAGGCCCGCCGGGCCGCCGCAGCCGAGGCTCGAGCTGACGTTCGGCTCGACTGCGGTGCCGGCGAAGAACTCGCAGTCGCTCGTTCCGAGCGTCGCGAGGACGCGCTTCCGTCACGGTCCCGCTTCGAGGGCTCACGCCGCCTTGTACTCGGAGATCTTGCGGGCGAGCGCGATCGAGGCGAGCCGGGCGACCGCGGGATCGGCGCGTGAGGTCAATACGAACGGCACCTTGGCCCCCATGACGACGCCGGCGAGCGTGGCGCTCATGAAGCACACCATGATGCGTCCGATGGCATTGGCCGTCTCGATGTTGGGCGCGACAATGATGTCGGCCCGCCCGGCCACCGCGTTGCTCACGCCCTTGATGCGCGCCGCCTCCGGCGAGATGGCGTTGTCGAAGGCGAACGGTCCCGCGATGTCGAAGCCGGGATCCCCGGCCGCATTGAAGGCACGCTGCGTCTCGTCCGCGGCGACGGAAGAGGGCATGTTCGGGTTGACGACCTCGACCGCCGCCAGCATCGCGACCTTGGGACGGGCGATGCCCACCGCACGGGCGACATCCACGGCGTTCCGCACGAGATCCATGCGGGTCGGCCCGTCGGGCAGGACATTGATCGCCGGATCGGTCAGGATCAGGATCTTCGGGCTCCCGGGGATCGTCAGGTGCGACACGTGCGTGAACCGCCGCCCGCACCTCAGCCCGTCGGTCTTGTGGAGCGCGGCGCGCATCAGCACGTCGGTATGAAGATGACCCTTCATGACGATGCCGGCGGTGCCGTCGCTGGCGAGCTTGACGCCCTTCTGCGCCGCCTCCTCCTCGCCAGTCGCCGGAACGACACGGGTCGAGCCGAGCGCGAACCCCACCTCCGCCGCGGATTTCTCGATCAGCGCCGGCTCGCCCACGAGGATCGGCTCGATCAGCCGGGCCTCGACCGCGGCCTTGACGCTTTCCATCACGACCGCCGAATTCGCTGCGACCACGACCGTCGGCGTGGGTTCGGCCCGCAGTCCCGCCATCAGCGACGGGGGCACCTCGTAAGGCCGCGTACTCAACATGGCATTCTCCCTCTGTTCGACACCTGTCGCGGCCGGCGCCGACGTCGTTTCGACGGCACGGGCAAGCTCGCCGCGGACGCAACCATATCCGCGGCACACGGTCCCGCCTTCGCGGACCTTGGTAGGATATCGGGCCGCCGTCGGGTACGAGGCGCTCGCTCGGAGAGTGTCGTGTCCCAATGGCCCGGTCCGGCGAACGGGTCCGGCGAACGGCGAGGGTGCCGACGTCATGGTTTCGGGACGCGGGGAGGAATCAGAGGCCGGCCGACCTTCAGACGACCGTCGCCATCTCGTCGAAGGTGAACCGGGGCGAGCGGGGGAACAGGCCCGCCGGGTCGCCGTAGCCGAGGCTGCAGATGAAGTTCGACCTGACTTCGGTGCCGGCGAAGAACTCGCGGTCGACGCCGGCATTGTCGAAGCCCGACATCGGGCCGCAGTCGAGCCCGAGCGCGCGCGCGGCGAGGATGAAGTAGCCGCCCTGCAGCGTGCCGTTGCGGAAGGCGGAGAGGTCGGCGAACGCCTTGTTGCCGCTGAACCAGCTCTTGGCGTCGGTGTGCGGGAAGAGCTTCGGCAGGTGGTCGTAGAATCGGAGGTCGTGGCCGATGATGGCGGTCACCGGCGCCGTCATCGTCTTCTCGACGTTGCCTTCCATCAACAGCGGCTTCAACCGCGCCTTGGCCTCGGCCGAGCGCACGAACACGATCCGCGCCGGCGACGAGTTGGCCGAGGTCGGCGCCCAGCGCATGGTCTCGACCACCTCGCGCAGCAGGCTGTCGGGCACGTCGCGCGGCAGCCACTTGTTGTGCGTGCGGGCCGCGAAGAAGAGCTGGTCGAGGGCCTTGGCGTCGAGCTTGGCGGTCATGGAGGATCCTGGTTCGGGCTGGCGTGCTGGCGAATGGGCGGCTCGCGATAGGGCCGGACGCGCGACCTCTGTCATCCCGGCATTCATTGCCGGGATCCAGCCGACCGCTTGCCCTCGAGTTTGCGGGACGATGGATTCCCGGGGCTGAGCCCCGGGATGACAAGGGCCGGTGGTCGACCATGGAAAAGAGCCCCGCGGTGGGGCGGGGCTCTGGTGTGACGGGGGCTCTGGTCAGCGGGCGCCGACCGCCTGCACCTCCTGCACCTCGGGGCAGTAGTGTCGAAGGAGGTTCTCGATGCCGTGGCGGAGCGTGGCGGTGGAGCTCGGGCAGCCCGAGCAGGCGCCGCGCATCTGCAGGTAGACGATGCCGTCGCGGAAGCCGGCGAAGGTGATGTCGCCGCCGTCCTGGGCGACCGCCGGCCGGACCCGCGTCTCGAGCAGCTCCTTGATGGTGGCGACGGTCTCCTCGTCCTCGGGATCGTAGCTCTGGCCGGCGGCGTCGTTGGCGCCTCCACCCGCCACCACCGGGGCGCCGGAGAGGTAATGCTCCATAATGGCGCCGAGGATCACCGGCTTCAGGTGCTGCCACTCGCCGTCGCCCTTTGTGACGGAGATGAAATCGGCGCCGAGGAACACGCCGCGCACGCCGTCGATCTCGAACAGGCGCGTGGCAAGCGGTGACGCCTCCGCCTCGCTGCCGGCCCGGTAGTCGGCGGTGCCGGACGCGAGCACCGTGCGACCGGGGATGAACTTCAGCGTCGCGGGGTTCGGCGTGGCTTCGGTCTGGATGAACATGCGCTGGCCTCCGTCGTGGCGGTCCGCCGGACGGGGTTCCGAGCCTCGATGGGGAGGTTCGATCCCGTGCGAGCCGGAAGCGCCGGCCCGGCGTGTTTAGAATTATTCCAGTTAGATAAGCCGCGGCGGCGCCAATGTCGAGCCCCCGACTCGGGCTTTGGTGTCGCTGGCCGCCGGCCGCTGTGGAAACGGCCGCCGGAGCGAGGCGGCGCGCGCGGGGGCGTCAGGCCAGGGCCTTGATGTCGTCGAGGGCGAGATTTCCGGGCACGATGGTGATCGGGATCGGAAACGAGCCGGCAGCCTTGCCGGCGGCGAGAGAGGACACGAGCGGCCCCGGCCCCTGGACGTCGGTCGCCGCGCCGAGGACCAGGATGGCTATGTCCTCGTCGGCGTCGATCAGCGCGACGAGTTGCTCCGCCGCCTTGCCCTCGCGGATCACCTCCTCGACGGCGACGGTGTCGAACCCGGCCAGCGACAGCTTGCGCCGGAACAGGCGGAACAGCGCCTTGGCCTTGTTGGTCTGCTCCTCGAGATGGACCTGCCTGACGCCCATCCAGTGCTGGAACTCCTGCGGCTCGATCACGTACAACATGATGATCGAGCCGGACGAATGCTGGATGCGGCTGGCGGCGTAGTAGAGCGCCGATTCGACCTCCGCGCTCTCGTCGACGACGAGCAGGAACTTGCGGAAGTGTCCTTGCTCGAACGACCTGCGCTTCTTCGAGTTGGGCATTCTGCCACCGTGCCGTTGGCCAAGGAGTGAAGCCGGCCGCCACCGGCGGTGCGCGGTGCGTCCGGCGCGGAGCCTTGCAGAAGTTCAGGCCCGAATCAAACCGACAATATCCTTGACCTTGTCCATCACCGGTGCGGCGATGGCGCGCGCCCTCTCGGCGCCGTCGGCGAGCACGCGGTCGATCGACCCGGGGTCGGACATCAGCCGCTGGGTCTCACCCGTGATCGGCGCGAGGCGGGCGACCGCGACCTCGGCCAGCGCCTTCTTGAAGCTCGAGAACTGCTGTCCGCCGAAATCCCTGAGCACCGCGTCCTTGCCGACGCCTGCGAGAGCGGCGTGGATGCCGACGAGGTTGTCGGCCTCGGGCCGCGCGGCGAGACCCTCGACGTCCGAGGGCAGCGGCTCGGGGTCGGTCTTGGCCTTCTGCACCTTCTTCGCGATCGTGTCGGCGTCGTCGGTCAGGTTGATCCGCGAGAGATCGGAGGGATCGGATTTCGACATCTTTTTCGTGCCGTCGCGGAGCGACATGACGCGCGTCGCCGGCCCGGTGATGACGGGATCGGGCTGCGGGAAGAAGACACCGTCGGCGAAGCCCTGCGCGACGATCGAGGCGCGGAAGTCGTTGTTGAACTTCTGCGCGATGTCGCGCGCGAGCTCGAGGTGCTGCTTCTGGTCCTCGCCCACGGGAACGTGCGTCGCCCGGTAGGCCAGGATGTCGGCGGCCATCAGGTTCGGGTAGGCGTAGAGCCCGACGGAGGCCTGCTCGCGGTCCTTGCCGGCCTTCTCCTTGAATTGCGTCATGCGATTGAGCCAGCCGAGGCGGGCGACGCAGTTGAAGATCCAGCCGAGCTCGGCGTGGGCGGAGACCTGGCTCTGGTTGAACAGGACCGAGCGCTTCGGGTCGAGGCCGGCGGCGATGTAGGCGGCGGTCACCTGGCGGATGGCGTGGCGCAGTTCCGCGGGCTCCTGCCAGACCGTGATCGCGTGCAGGTCGACGACGCAGTAGATGCACTCGTGGGTCTTCTGCAGCTCGATCCAGTTGACCATGGCACCGAGATAGTTGCCGAGGTGGAGCGTGCCGGTCGGCTGCATTCCGGAGAAGACGCGCGGGGTGATGAGCATGGATCGTTCCTGTCGCTTGCGGCGCGGGTTATGGACCGTGCCCTCGAGCCGCGCAAGCGCCGCGACGGCGACGCCATAGGCGGGCCTAGCCGCGGCGACGGAAAAAGCGGGCGAGCTGATCGCGGTCGAGGACGCCCGTCCCGAGCACGATCGCGGCGTAGAGTGCGGCCCCGGCACCGACCAGGACGGCGAGCGCCGCGACCCGAAGGGCGAGCGGCGCGGCGGGCGCGGTGTAGGGCGCGACGACCGGCACCAGCGCGACGAGAAGGGCGCCCATGGCCGCGCTGGCGAGCACGATCCTCAGGCCGTTGCGGACGAGGCGCGCGTCCGGCACGAAGGTGCCCGAGCGGGCGAGGGTCCGCCACAGCATCCAGGCATTGATCCAGCCGGCGAGGGTAGTGGCGAGCGCGATGCCGGCGTGCGGCCAGAAGCCGAGCTCCTGGAACACGAAGAACAGCACGACCGAGCCGAGGACATTGACGACCATGTTGACGACGGCGAATCGCATCGGCGTCGCTGTGTCCTCGCGCGCGAAGAAGGCGGGCTGGAACACCTTGATGAGCACGAACGACGGCAGCCCGACCGCGAACGCGGCGAGCGCCCAGGCGGTGGCGGGCGTGTCCTGGCCGCCGAAGGCGCCGCGCTCGAACAGGACGCGAATGATCGGCTCTGCCGCTACCGCGAGGCCGACCGCGGCCGGCAGCGTCAACAGCATCGCGAACTCGAGGCTGCGGTTCTGACTGTCGAGGGCGGCGGCGTGGTCGCCGGCGCGCAGCCGCCGCGCGAGGTCCGGAAGCAGCACGACGCCGATCGCCACCCCGACGATACCGAGCGGAAGCTGATAGAGGCGGTCGGCGTAGTAGAGATAGGACACCGCGCCCGCCTGCAGCGACGCGATGATGGTGCCGACGACGATGTTGAGCTGGGTGACGCCTCCGGAGACGAGGCCCGGTATTCCGAGCTCGACCAGCCGTCGCATGTCGGGGGAGTAGCGCGGCCTGACGAGGCGGAGCCGCATCCCGGCGCGACGCGCGGCGACGGTGAGCATGACGAGTTGCGCGATGCCGGCGAGGGTGACACCGACGGCGAGGATGAAGCCCGCCTCCTCGCGGCGGGCGAAATCGAGCCAGATGGCGAAGGCGATGGCCGCGATCAGGATCACGTTGAGCAGGATCGGCGCGGCTGCCGCCGCCCAGAACCGCTGCAGGGAGTTGAGCACCCCCGACAGCAGCGCCACGACCGACATGCAGAGGAGGTAGGGGAACGCGATCTGCGTCAGCAGAACGGCGAGGTCGTACTTGGCCGGGTTCTGGATGAAGCCCGGCGCCAGCAGCATCATCAGCCAGGGCATCGCCGCCATCGCCGCGACGGAGACGACGATCAGCACCGTGGCGAGACCCGCCAGCGCCTCCTCGGCGAACGCCCGCGCGGCGTCCGGCCCCTCCCCCTCCAGCCGCTTGGCGAACAGCGGCACGAAGGCGGCGTTGAACGCGCCTTCTCCGAACAGCCGCCGGAACAGGTTCGGAAAGCGGAAGGCGACGAAGAACGCATCGGCCACCGCGCCCGATCCGAGCGCCGCCGCGATCAGGATGTCGCGCACGAATCCGAGGACGCGGCTGACCATGGTCAGGCCGCCGACGGTGGCGAAGGCACGGTAGAGTTTCATCGCGTGGAACCTGGTCGGACGGCCGGCCGCGCCACCTCGGCGTGTCGTTGCGCGCGCTATCTACGATGATTGCCGTGGCCGGGGCCAGCCCCCGCGGGTGGATGCCGGCGGCCTCGTCACCTCCGCCGGCCATGGACGCGCGGATAAGGGGGCCGGGCCGTCACGGCCGGCGACCCTCGACGAGCTTCCAGTAGAACGAGTCCGGCTGGCCCCGGTAGGGAACCGGCGCGAAATGATGGCGCAGCGGCGACTTGCTCTTTTCCGCGCGGACCACGGGGTTCCGCGACGTCCCGTCCTTGAGGATCGACTGGATGTCGGCGAGCACCGAAGGGTTGTTCGCGAAATAGTTGTGATTGAACTCGGTCACGCGCTTCGGCGACAGCTTCGGCAACTGCTTGCCGTCGACGCTGATGAGATGGACGTTGCGCGCCGGAGCCTGGATCGGCTCCTTGCTGGTGCCGAGGTAGCCGGCGCGCGGGCTCTGCCGCAGCAGCTCGGACAGCCACAGCGCCCGGTCGACGTCGGAGGTGTAGATGGTGACGCGGCTCGCGTAGGGCGCGAGCATCTTGAGCTGCCGCTCGAAGATCGGACGCGAGACGTCGGGCGCGGCGAAGATCACCTGGCCGAGCCGCAGCCGGACCTGCGTCGTGCGCGCCGGCGCGCCCGGCCGCGACGGCAGCACGTAGAGCGAGCGCTGGTCGAACACCGCCTTGAGCCCGTCGATCGAGCGCAGCAGGCTCTGCGAGCCCATGCTGTGGGCGATCACGTCGAGCTGGCGGACGTTGGCGTCGCGCAGGATGAGCTTCATGAAGTACTGCAGCGACTGCTCGGCGCGCTCGGCGTTGTCGAGGTCGTCGACATAGCTCAAGTACCTCTCGCGCGACGGCCAACTGAACAGGTAGACGCGCAGATCCTCGTCGAGCGCGGCGGCGATCTGAGTGATCCTGAGCAGCGCGTCGGCGAACGAGGTGTTGTAGCCGTGGATGAACAGCAGCGCGCGCTCGAACGTGCCCTCGCGACCCTCGTCGACGAGCGAGATCTCCTCGCCGCGGCCGAGCCGCGCGCTCGAGCCGTAGACGTCGATGCCGTCGAGCCGGAAATGGCGGTCCGGCCGGTAGGGCGGGGTCTGTCCGCGGGCGGTCGGTCGCGGCCGGTCGATCAGCGCGGCGACCTCGGGATTGTTGGGCACGGTGACCACGGCGCAGCCGATGTGCAGGGCGTCGTCGGGCGTCGCGGTGAACAGGTTGTCTATCTCCGTGCCCTCGGGCGCCGCGGCCTGGACCTGCGGACTGACGCGTTGCCGGTCGGTCGCAAACACGACCCGCACCACCTTGCGCGCCACCTGGCCGCCGCGGCCGGCGGTCGGCCGCTTTCGGCAGCCGGCGCTCGACAGGACGCGCCAGCCGTTCGAGACTTCGAAGTCCGAGCTCAGGCGGTTGACGATGGCCTTGACGACGCGACGCCAGTTGCCCTCGCGCTCCGAGACCGTGATCTTGCGCGCCGTCGCACGGCCGTTCGGGTGGACGGAGGTCTTGGCCTCGTCCGGGATCAGCATCTGCGGCACCTGCAAGGCGCTGCTGTAGTCGAGATCGAAGCGTGCCTGGAACCCGATGATGCGTCCGTTCGACTCCCAGCCCCGGACCGCGACGTAATACGGACGGCCGCCGCTGTCCGCCGTGGCGTCGATCGCGAACTCGGTGCCTGTGATTTCGTGCCGCTCGAAGTTGACGTTCTGCCGCCGCTCGATGAGCCGCGAGGCGAGCGACACCGGCGTATCGCCGATGAGCCCGAAATTGAACAGCTCGATCTCCATGCCACCGTAGGACGAGACGTAGGTGGTCCACGCGGTGTCGGGCTTGTAGTCCATCTTCGGGTTGGGACTGAACAGGTTGCGCGGAAGGGTGACCGTGATCCCCGTATCGGGATCGTTGACGCGCGTGAAATCGGCGAAGGCGAGGAAGGCGTCCGAGGCGTCCTGCAGCCGCTTCAGCTCGTCGTCGCCGAGCGGTCCCGTCGCCTCAGATCCGATGGCGGCGCGGAAGTCGGCGGCGGCGGAGTTGAGCGCGAGCTGGCTGGCGTGGCCGGCCTCGACGTCGAGGTTGCCGCTCTCGACGAGAAGCTGCTGGATGGCGAGGGAGCGCAATTGCTTCTCGAGCAGCCGCGCCTGCGCGGCGGCGTCGAGCGAGGCTTCGGACCGCGCCGCCGTGGGCGGGCTCGCGCCGCGTCCGCCGTCGGCGGCCCCGGACTGGCTCTGTGCGAGATCCGGAAATCCCGCCACGGCCACGACCCAGATCGCAGCGAGCACACCACATCTAAGCAAGACCATGACGCAGCCCCGATCCGCCACACCTCCGACACATGAACGAAATGAGTATACGTTCGCCCCCCGCCCGGCAATTGCCCGGCGAGCACACGTCGTCGCTCGATCGCATTGGAGGGAACCCCGGCCGGCCGCTCAACCGCCCGGCTGCGCCGCGGCGGCGGCCTGCTCGTCGCGGAGGATGATCTCGAGGCGCTCCCGGATCGACTTCTGTCGCTGCTCGCTCGTGACCTTCTTGCCGGTCAGGTCGGTGACGTAGAACACGTCGACCGCCTTCTCGCCGAAGGTGGTGATGTGAGCCGAGGTGATGTCGAGGTTGAGGTCGGAGATCGTGCTCGTCAGGTCGTAGAGCAGGCCCGGCCGGTCGCGTCCGGCGACCTCGAGCACGGTGTAGTGCTCCGACAGGCCGTTGTTGAGGACGACCTCGGGCGCCACGGTGAACGCCTCGACGCGCCGCTCCGCCGGACGACGTTTGGCGAGCAGCGTTCGCAGCCTGATCTCGCCCTTGAGGATGCGATCGATGGTCTCGCCGATGCGGCGTCCGCGGCGGATCTCGTCCTCGTCGTCCTTGAACTCGCGCGCCAGGAGGAACGTGTCGAGCGCGAAGCCGTCGCGCGTCGTCGTGATGTGCGCGCCGAGGATGTTGGCCCCGGCCGCGGCGCAGGCGCCGGCGAACAGCGACAAGAGCCGCGCGTGGTTGGGCGCGAAGATGGTGAGCTCGGTGATGGCGGTGAAGGCGTCGGTGGTGACGTCGGTGGCGAGCGAGCGGCCGTCATGCTCGGCACGCGCGATCAGCCGCGCGTGCTCGGACTGCTTGCGGGTGTCGGTGCGCAGCCAGTAGTCGGGGAACTGGCGGCCGATGAAGCGCTCGACGTCGCCCTTCGCCATCTCCGGCAGCGCGGCATGGAGCGCTTGCTGCGCCATGGCCACCCGCCGGCCGCGCTCCTGGTGCGTGTGCCCGCCGGCGACCAGCGGCTCGGTCTCGTGATAGAGCGTGCGCAGGAGCTGGCCCTTCCAGCCGTTCCAGACGCCGGGACCGACCGCGCGGATGTCGGCGGCGGTCAATAGCAGCAGCAGCTTCAATCGCTCCGGGCTCTGCACCACGTCGGCGAAGTCGCGGATCGTCTTGGGGTCGGAGAGGTCGCGGCTCTGGGCCATGTTCGACATCGTGAGGTGCTCCTGGATGAGCCAGGAGACGGTCTCGGTCTCGGCCGCGGTCAGGCCGAGCTGTGGCCCGACGTGGCGGGCGATGCGTGCGCCGACGATGGAATGATCCTCGGTGCGGCCCTTGCCGACGTCGTGCAGGAAGGCGGCGACGTAGAGCGCGCGGCGGTTCTGCACCGTCTTGATGAGCTCGGTCGACAGCGGCAGCTCGGCGGCGGCGCCGCCCTTCTCGATGTCGGTCAGCATCCCGACGGTTCGGATCAGGTGCTCGTCGACCGTGTAGTGATGGTACATGTTGAACTGCGCCATGCCGACGACGCGGCCGAAATCGGGGATGAAGCGGCCGAGCACGCCGGTCTCGTTCATGCGCCGCAGCGTCGCCGCCGGGTCGACGTGCCCGGTCAGGAGCTCGAGAAAGATGCGGTTGGCCTCGGGATCCGCGCGCAGGCTGTGGCCGATGAGCCGCAGCGAGCGCCGGATGAGCCGGATCGCGTCCGGATGCAGGAACGTGCCCGTCTGCTCGGCCTGCGCGAAGAAGCGGATCAGGTTGACCGGATCGCGCGTGAACACGTCGGCGTCGGCGACGCCGATGCGTGCGTTGTCGATGCGGAAGTCGGTGCGCTGGCGCACCTGGCGCCTGGTCCGCCAGTCGAGCCCCTCGATCAGCCGCTTGAGGCCGGGTGCGGCCTTGAGTTGCTGCAATTCGAGCGCGGCGCAGAGGATCGTCGTCAGGTCGCCGACGTCCTTGGCGACGAGGAAATAGTGCTTCATGAAGCGCTCGACGGAGCGCATCCCCGACTTGGCGCGATAGCCGAGCCGCTCGGCCATCGCCGGCTGCAGCTCGAACGTCAGCCGCTCCTCGGCGCGTCCGGTGAGGAAGTGGAGGTGGCAGCGCACGCTCCACAGGAAGTCCTCGCAGCGGCGGAACGTCGCCACCTCGTCGGGGGTGAACACGCCGGCGTCGACGGTCGTGCGGCCGACCTCGTGGCCGTAGATGTACTTCGACAGCCAGTGCAGCGTGTGGAGATCCCTGAGCCCGCCCTTGCCGTCCTTGACGTTGGGCTCGACCTTGTAGCGGCTTTCGCCGGTGCGCCGGTGGCGCTCGTCGCGCTCCGCCATCTTGGCGTCGATGAAGTCGCGCGCGGTCGACGCGAACACCTCGTCGCGGAGCCGCCGCTCGAGCTCGTCGTAGAGGCGCCGGTCGCCCCAGATGAACCAGATGTCGAGCAGCGACGTGCGGATCGTCAGATCCTGGATCGCGAGCTTCAGGCACTGGTCGACGGTGCGGGTGGCATGGCCGACCTTGAAGCCGAGATCCCACAGCAGGTAGAGCATGTACTCGGCGACGCTCTCGCCCCACGGCGTCTGCTTGTACGGGAGCAGGAACAGGAGGTCGATGTCGGAGCCGGGCGCCAGCATCCCGCGGCCGTAGCCGCCGGTGGCGATGATCGACATGCGCTCGGCGTCCGACGGGTTGGTGGCGCGGTAGACGTGGGCGGTGGTGTAGTCGTAGACGAGCCCGATCAGCTCGTCATGGAAGCGGGCGAGGCCCTCCGCGCAGCGGCGGCCGCGGCCGTCCGCCTCGAGCCCGGCGCGGGCCTCCGAGCGGGCCGATTTCACCAGTTGCTTCAGGCGCTCGACGAGCCTCGGCCGCGCTTCGGTGGCCGAGCCGGCCTCGGCGTGAATTCGCGTCAGCTCGACGCGGAGCGCCTGCGGATCGAAGTAGGGTGCGCTCGACAGCGCCTCGGTGTCCATGGCGTGACTATACCCCTTGCGCGGGCCGGGTGAGGAGGGCGTCCACGCGGTCTTGCGTCGGGCGTGTCATTTGCGCGCCGCCCCACCGGGCTTCTGCAGCCGCTTCAGCTCGTAGAGCGCCTCGAGCGCCTGCC
>JAKAML010000328.1 GCA_021812845.1 Pseudomonadota bacterium | reverse complement strand
GGTCGAGCTCGGCCTGGGTGATGGCACCGTCGCGGACCTCGGCCAGCACGGCGTCCATAGCGGCTTCGACCTTGTCGAGCGTGACGCCGTCGGCGGCGACCGCATGGAGGCCGATCTTGCCGTAATCGAGCGCGCCTCCGGAGTACCAGCCGCTGGCCGACGACGCGACGTGGCTTTCGACGACGAGGCGCTTGTAGAGGCGGCTGGTCGAGCCGCCGCCGACGATCTTCATCAAGAGGTCGAGCGCCTCGGCCTCGCGTGGCCCGGCACCCTCGGCGGCGCCGGTGGCCACGGAGGTGTAGCTCGGCGCCAGATAGTAGCGCGAGACGGACGCCTTGCCGGCACGCGCGTCCTTGAGCTCGAGCCGGCGGGCGGCGCGATGGGGCGGCTCCTTCGAGCGCAAGCGCGGGCCGCCGACCTCGGCGTTGGCCGCGACCTTGCCGTAGGTCGTCTCAGCCAACCGCTTGACCTCGTCGGCGGTGACGTCGCCGGAGACGACGAGGATCGCGTTGTTGGGCGCGTAGAAGCGCTTGTAGTAGTCCATCGCGTCCTTGGGCGTCAGCCTGGCGATCTCGTGCTCCCAGCCGATGACGGGGGTCTGGTAAGGGTGCGCCATGTAGAGGGCGGCGTCCATCTGCTCGTCGAGGATCGAGGCCGGGCTGTTCTCGACGCGCGAGCGGCGCTCCTCGAGGATGACGTTGCGCTCGGTCAAGACCTCCTTCTCGGTCAGCTTGAGGTTGACCATGCGATCGGCCTCCATCTCCATCACCTTCGGCAACTGGGCCTTGGCGACGCGCTGGAAGTAGGCCGTGACGTCCTGGCTGGTGAAGGCGTTGTCCTGGCCGCCGAGGCGGGCGACGATCTTCGAGAACTCGCCCATCGGGATGGTGTCGGTCGACTTGAACATCAGGTGCTCGAGGAAATGAGCGATGCCCGATGCGCCCGCCGGCTCGTCGGCCGCGCCGACCTTGTACCAGACCATGTGCGTGACGACCGGCGCGCGGTGATCGGGGATGACCACGACCTGCATCCCGTTCGGGAGCTTGAACTCGGTGGCGCGGGGAGCGGCGCGGACTTGCAGGGCGGCTTGGGTGAGCGCGAGCATGAGGATCGCCAGGGTCGCTGAGAGGGTGAGCAGGAGGCGGAGGAGCCGGACTGAGGTGGGTTTGGCGGCGGTGGGCAGGGCCAGAGTGCGGGACGGGGCGTGGGAGCGGGACGGGGCGTGGGAGCGTGATCGGGATGCGGTCATGCGGTCCATCTCGGTTGTCCTCGGGCCACGCTGCGACGCCCGTTCCCGGAGCCGGAGACGGACCACGGCACAAGGGCCGCAGCATGGCATGAGATCGGATGCGCGGTCCGCGTTGTCAAATGACAAGCCGTCCATCTCGGGGCAGGGCGACGGCGACCGCCGGTTATCTCATTGGTTTCAATTGTTTGGCCCTTCCGGGGCGGTGCCGGCGGCGCCAAACGGTGCGAGGTGCCGCGCCATGAACTCCGCGCTGCGCTGGGCGGCGTCCTTCGCGGCAAGGTCGTCGGCGAAGGTGCGGACGTTCGGCGGGCGGAAATCGAAGCCGCGGCCGACGCCGGGATAGACGATCAGCGTCACGTCGCGCTTCCTGGACTTCATCGACGCCACCGCCGTCTCGATCGAGCGCCGGCGCTGGTACTGCTCGTATTCGCCGATCATGACGAGGGTCGGGATCGTGAGCGCGTCGGCCTCGGCGGCGAAGCGGTAGACCTGATCGGCCTCGCCGAGACGGGGATCCTGCCAGTGCGGATAGGTCGAGACGTAGCAGGCGGCCTGCCGGCCCTGGCGGTTCTGGGCGACGGCGGCTCGCAGGGCGTAGTAGCCGCCGCGAGTGTGGCTGGCGAGGCAGGCGCGGCTGGTCGAGACGTCGGGTAGCGACAGGAGGTGGTCGAGGCCGGCACCGAGGTCGCCCTCGGTGGCGGGGTCGTGCGAGACAGGCTGGTTCTCGATGAAGCGGGCGGCGTAGAGGTTCGGCGCGAGAACGACGAAGCCGCGGGCGGCGAGGCGCAGCGGCAGGAGCCGCGTCAGCTCGTCGACGCCGCGGCGGCCGTGGGCGAACAGGATGGCCGGGAACTTGCCCTTCGCCTTGGGCCGGAACAGGAGGGCCGGCACCTCGGTGCCGTCGGCGGGGTTTCTGTAGCTCGTCTCGCGGATCTCGACCTCGTGGTTGGTCGGCACCGCGAGCTGGCCCTTGTCATACCAGGCGTCGGACCACCACGACTTCTGCGCGGCCGGGCGGACGTCGGACGGCGCCTCGAGAACGCGGCCCGCGGGGCCGCTGTCGGCGATGGCGGCGGCGGTGTCGTCGGCGCGGGCGGCTGACGAGGCGACGACGAAGGCGAGCGCGGCGGCGGCCGCCCGGCCGAAGCGGTTGCATGACATGCTGGACGTCCCCCGGTCTGAGACCCGGCCTTCTTCACGGGGCCGGCCCGGGAACGCTATCAGAGCCGATCGCGGACGGGAACGGACGGACGGTCGCGGACCCCGCGCCCGGTCAGGATCCCGGTGAGGCGGCGAGTCAGGCGGCGGGTCGGGCGGCGGGTCGGGCGGCGGATCCCCGAGCGAGGTCGGGGAACCAGCGCGCCATGCCGCGGTCGCGATAGGCGACGAGGTTCGGACGGGCCGCCGCATGATGCCGCAGCGGGGTCTCGAAGCGCGCGCACAGCACCTGAGCGACCGCCGACCACACCGAGGCGTCGGCGCCGCACGGCTCCGCCCCCATGAGGAACGGCTTGTCGGCGAGGAAGTCGGCGATGGCGTCGATGTCGCTGCGGGCGAGCGTGTGGATCTCGTCGCGGCTATGGCGTCCGAGCCCGTGACCCTTGAGGCTCGCCTTGACGCCACGGCGCACCATCGCCGTCACGACCGGGCGCATCGGCGCCGGCACCTTGGCGAAGAAGCGACGCGGGCCGCGGTCGAAGTTGTCGCGATCCATCCAGCGGTCGTAGACCACGGCCCAGTAGAGGTGCTCGTCGGCCATGACGGCGAAGGCGCGCGCCACCGCCTTCTCCGCTGGCGTGAGGCCCTTGTCGAAATCGGCGCCGTGCACGTCTTCGAGGTGGCGGCGAGATCGG
>JAKAML010000327.1 GCA_021812845.1 Pseudomonadota bacterium | reverse complement strand
CGCTCCGGGCCAGCGGACCCCTGGGCGCGGGGCAGCTCCGCGCCGCCGAGGCGCGCGGCCGCTATGAGACGCCGGCGAGCCCGGGCGGCGCGCCCGGCGACCGCCGGGCCGGCGTGATCTGGCACACCCAGGGCTCCGGCAAGAGCCTGACGATGGCCTTCTACGCGGGCCGGATCATCCTCGAGCCCGCGATGGCGAACCCCACGATCGTCGTCCTGACCGATCGCAACGACCTCGACGACCAGCTCTTCGGCACATTCTCCCGCTGCCGGGACCTGCTCCGCCAGGACCCCGTCCAGGCGGCCGACCGCGAGGACCTGCGCGCGAGGCTCTCGGTCGGCTCGGGCGGGGTCGTGTTCACGACGATCCAGAAGTTCTTCCCCGACGAGAAGGGGGACGCCCACCCGGTCCTCTCCGACCGCAGGAACGTCATCGTGATCGCGGACGAGGCCCACCGCAGCCAGTACGACTTCATCGACGGCTTCGCCCGCCACCTGCGCGACGCCCTCCCCGGCGCGTCGTTCATCGGCTTCACCGGCACGCCCATCGAGGCCGCCGACGCCAACACCCGCTCGGTGTTCGGCGACTACATCAGCATCTACGACATCGAGCGTTCGGTCCGCGACGGGGCCACGGTCCCGATCTTCTACGAGGGCCGGCTCGCGAAGATCGCGATGCGCGAGGACGAGCGGCCGCGGATCGACCCCGCCTTCGAGGAGGTCACCGAGGGCGAGGAGGTCGAGCGCAAGGAGCAGCTCAAGACCCGCTGGGCGCAGCTCGAGGCGCTCGTCGGCTCCGAGCACCGGATGCGCCTGGTCGCCCGGGACCTGGTCGCGCACTTCGAGGACCGCCTCGCGGCCATGGACGGCAAGGCGATGGTCGTCACGATGAGCCGCCGGATCGCGGTCGACCTGTACCGCGAGATCGCGCTGCTGCGCCCCGACTGGGTCGTCGACGACGACGCCGGCGGCGCGCTCAAGGTCGTCATGACCGGCGCGGCGACGGACCCGCTCGACTGGCAACCGCACATCCGCAACAAGGGGAGGCGCGAGGCGCTCGCCGCGCGGTTCCGCGACCCGGCCGACCCGTTCCGCGTCGTCATCGTGCGCGACATGTGGCTCACCGGGTTCGACGCGCCGTCGCTCCACACGATGTACCTCGACAAGCCGATGCGCGGCCACGGTCTGATGCAGGCGATCGCCCGTGTGAACCGGGTCTTCCGCGACAAGCCGGGCGGCCTCGTGGTGGACTACCTTGGGCTCGCCGACGAGCTGCGCAGGGCGCTCGCGACCTACACCGAGACCGGCGGCACCGGGCGCACCGCAATCGACCAGCGCGAGGCGGTCGCGCTGATGCTCGAGAAGTACGAGGTCTGCTGTGGGCTGTTCCACGGTTTCGACCGCTCGCGCTGGGTGACGGGGACCGCGGACGAGCGCGTGTCGCTCCTGCCTCTCGCCCAGGAGCACGTCTTGGCCCAGTCGGACGGCAAGGCGCGGCTGCTCCAGGTGGTCACCGAGCTGTCGGCGGCGTTTGCGCTCGCGGTCCCGGCCGACGAGGCGCTCGCCATCCGCGACGACGTCGGGTTCTTCCAGGCGGTCCGCACCGTGCTCGCCAAGGGGATCGCGACCGAGCGCCGGAGCGACGAGGAGCTCGACCACGCGATCCGCCAGATCATCAGCCGCTCGGTCGCGTCCGACGAGGTCGTCGACATCTTCGCCGCCGCGGGCCTGCGGAAGCCCGACATCTCGATCCTGTCCGACGAGTTCCTCGCCGACGTCCGCGGCCTGCCGCAGCGCAACGTCGCGGTCGAGCTCCTGCGCAAGCTCCTCGCCGGCGAGATCCGCTCGCGCGGCCGCCGCAACGTCGTTCAGGCTCGGTCCTTCGCGGACCTCCTCGAGCAGGCCCTGCGGCGCTACCAGAACCGGGCGATCGAGACCGCCCAGGTCATCGAGGAGCTGATCGCACTCGCCAAGGAGCTGCGCGCTGCATCAGCCCGAGGGGAGCAGCTCGGCCTGACCGAGGACGAGCTCGCCTTCTACGACGCCCTCGAGACCAACGACAGCGCCGTCGCGGTCCTGGGCGAGCCCGAGCTGCTCGCCATCGCCCGCGAGCTCACCGAGCAGGTCCGGGCCAACGTCACGATCGACTGGACCGTCCGCGAGAACGTCCGCGCCCAGCTCCGCGTCCTCGTGAAGCGGATCCTCCGCAAGCACGGCTACCCGCCGGACAAACAGGAGCGGGCCACGCAGCTCGTGCTCGAGCAGGCCGAGGTGCTGTCGGAGCTGTGGGCCGTGGCATGAGCGTGAGGGGCAAAGCCACCACCCACCGGCTCGATCTCATCCCGCTCGTCGCCCTCACCGAGGTGATCTCGATTGGCTCCGTGGTCGTGGGACCGTTCGACACGCTGGCGCCAACGATGTTCCCCCGTCCTGCCGTGCGCCGGGTCGCGGCAGGGATGGCCAGATACCACCGACTACCAAACGGCGGCAGCATCGCAAACCAGAGCATCGTTGCCTCCGCGGACAACAGTGCGCTTCCTTTCGAGCCCGGAGCCTCGGAAGCCGAGCTGATAGGGCGGAGCATCGAGGCATTTCGCTACGTTGCCCTGCTTTCCAATCGGCTCGGCCATGGTCCGAACAGCACGCATCTCCACATCGAGCGTTACGGCTTCCGAGAAGGAAGGGGGCGGTACCTGACGGTCAGAAGCCGCTATATGAATGTGATGGGGATCAAGAACCATCAGCAACGTGCATGGCCCCAGGTCACCCCAGTCAGCATTCCGCGTGGCGCCCTGGATCGTGACCTTCTCGACCAACTTGCCCGCGTAGTGCCTGCAAGAGCAAAGGCCGCACGCCGCCTCTGGCGTGCATTGTGGTGGTTCAATCAAGCCCACCACGACGATCCCTACCAGCCCCTCGAGTTCTCCATCCTGACGTTGGCCACAGCGTTCGAGGCACTCATCCGCCCATCCGAGAAGGTGGCCGGATTGCAGCAGGCCATCGACCGCGCCTTCGGCACCCGCGACTTCGATGGTTGGGTGCGCGACTTCTACGGCGCACGGAGCGCGATCTCGCACGGCGACGAGGCTTGGCAACCCCTGTTT
>JAKAML010000326.1 GCA_021812845.1 Pseudomonadota bacterium | reverse complement strand
CGTCTGCCCCAGTCCGCCAGTGTGGCGCCCCATGTGGCCGTAGAACATGTGGCCGTAGAACATGTGGCTGCCGAACATGTGGCCGCAGAACCGGAGCGGTGCGCGGCCGCGCGCCCGTGGCATCGTCCGAGACCGAAGCGATCGAGCGGCGGCGGCTCGAAGCATGGGTAGAGGACCCCCGAGCGCGCACCGGCCGGGCGCTGACGCAACCCGGCCGGATCGATGCCGCCGCTCGCCTGTCGGCCGGTGGTCACGGTCGCCCCGCGCCCTCTTCGCCGCCGTGGCCGGCGCTCAGTTCTGCACGTAGCCGATCTTGCCGTCGGCGCCCTTCTTCCAGGTGTACATCACGTAGTCGGGGCGGGTGATGTCGCCCTTCTTGTCGAAGGCGATGTCGCCGATCACCGTCTTGTAGGGCTTGCCGGCGCGCATCGCCTCGGCCGCCTTCTTGCCGTCGTTGGCCTTCGCCGCCGTGGCCGCCGCGGCGACGATCTCGAGTGCGGCGTAGCTGTAGAGCGTGTAGGCTTCCGGCTTGAACTTGCGGGCCTCGAACTTCTTGAGCACCGCCTGCGCCTCGGGCCGCCGCTGCGGATCGGGCGCGAACGTCATCAGCGTGCCCTCGGCGCCGGGGCCGGCGATCGCCGCGAACTCGTCGGTGGCGATGCCGTCGGCGCCGATCAGCACCGTCTTGACGCCGGCGTCGCGCATCTGGCGGACGATCAGGCCGCCTTCGGTGTGGAGGCCGCCCCAGTAGAGATAGTCGGCGCCGGAGGCCTTGATCTTGCCGACCAGCGCCGCGAAGTCCTTCTCGCCCGTATTCACGCCCTCGTACAGAACCTCGGTCGTGCCCTTGGCATTCATCGCCTTCTTGGTCTCGTCGGCGAGGCCCTTGCCGTAGGTCGTCTTGTCGTGGACCACGGCGATCTTCTTGCCCTTGAGCGCGGTCGCGATGTAGTCGCCCGCCACGCCGCCCTGTTGGTCGTCGCGGCCGCAGGTGCGGAACGTGTTCCACAGCCCGCGCTCGGTGAACTTGGGATTGGTCGAGGCCGGCGTGACCTGCAGGATGCCGTTCTCCGCCAGCACGTCGGAGGCCGGGATCGAGACGCCCGAGTTGAAGTGCCCGACGACGAACTTGACGCCGTCGGCGGCGAACTTGTTGGCGACCGAGACGCCCTGCTTGGGGTCCGACACGTCGTCGCCGAACACGAGCTCGATTTTCTGGCCGTTGATGCCGCCCTTCTCGTTGATGTCGGCGGCCGCCTGCTCGACGCCGTTCTTGATCTGCGCTCCGAACGCGGCGTTGGGGCCGGTGAACGGCCCGCCGACGCCGACTTTCACCTGTGCTTGGGCCGTGGCGGTGAAGAGGACCATGGTGGCGAGTGGAATGGCCCGCATCGTCACGTTTCGCATGAACTGCTCCCGGGTTGTGGGGTTTTCCCCGATGGTGGGGCTGGGCCGCCGTCGTCGCTCCCACGGAGACGGGCGGTAGGGTTCTGTCCGGCGCCATCCGGAGCCCCGGACGGTGAGCCCGGCCGGCCGCGCCGTGGCGCTATGTTTCCCCGAATTGGAGCGGAATGTCACGCTCGACGGCGTTCAGCGCCGACCGCCGGCCGAGTCGCGCCGGCGCCAGGAAATGGGCCCCGCCGGCTCGAACACCCAGGGGTACTGACGCGTCATCTGCCGGGCGCGGGCGATCCGGTATCCCGTGAGCGCCAGCGCCAGCAGCACGAGCGCGTCGACGGCGAGATTGCGCGGCGCGAGGAACGGCTGCCGGAACAGTGCGTACTGCAGGAAGCGGACCGCCACCGCGAGCATCAGTGCGTAGGGAACGACAGTCCGGGCCGGCCGCCAGGTCGCGGCGACGGCGCGCCCGGTGGCGAGCGCCGCCGCACCGCCGATCACGAGCGTCACCAGGAGGAATACCCAGAGCCCGTTGGCACCTGTTGTCGGGTAGACGATGTCCATCGACTCGGTCCCTCCGTCGTCGCCGCCTCAATGGCGGCCGCCCTCGAGATAGGCCGCCCGGATCTCGGGCCGGTGCAGCAGCTCCGCGCCCGTCCCCGCCATGGTCACGCGCCCATTGACGAGCACGTAGCCGCGGTGGGCGAGCTTCAGGGCGTGATAGGCGTTCTGCTCGACGAGGAATACGCTCATGCCGTCGCGCCGGTTGAGCTCGCGGATGGCGTCGAAGATCTGGCGGACGATCAGCGGCGCGAGCCCGAGCGAGGGCTCGTCGAGCAGCAGCAGCTTCGGCCGCGTCATCAGCGCGCGGGCGATGGCCAGCATCTGCTGCTCGCCGCCCGACAGCGTGCCGCCGCGCTGGTCGAGCCGCTCCCTGAGCCGCGGGAAGAGTGCGGTGACGCGGCCGAGATCCTCGTCGAAATGGCGGAGATCGAGCAATTGGGCGCCCATCTGCAGGTTCTCGCGCACGGTCATGCGCGGGAAGATGCGCCGGCCCTCGGGCGACTGGGCGATACGGAGCCGCGCGATCTCGTGCGTGGCGAGGCGGGTGATGTCGCGGCCCTCGAACAGGATGCGGCCCGAGGTCGCGCGGGGCGTGCCGCAGATGGTCATCATCAGCGTCGACTTGCCGGCGCCGTTGGCGCCGATGAGCGTCACGATCTCGCCCGCGGCGACCGTCACGTCGACGCCCTTGAGCGCGATGATCCTGCCGTAGTGCGCGGTGACGGCCTCGACGGCGAGGAGCGGGGGCGAGGGCGCGGCGGCCGGCTGGCCGGGGGGCGGGCGGCTCATCGGTCGAGCTCCCGCTCGGCGCCCTCGACCTCGCTGTCGTCGACGCCGAGGTAGGCGGCGATCACCTTCGGATCCTGGCGCACGTCGAGCGGTGTTCCGTCGGCGATCTTGATGCCGTACTCGAGCACGACGACGTGGTCGGAGATTTCCATCACCACGCTCATGTCGTGCTCGATCAGGAGGATCGAGACGCCGTCGAGGTCGCGGATCGAGCGCAGCAGATCGGCGAGCGCCGCGCTCTCGCGCGGGTTCAGGCCGGCGGCGGGCTCGTCGAGACAGAGCAGCACCGGATCCGTCAGCATCGCGCGCGCGATCTCGAGCCGGCGCTGATCGCCGTAGGGCAGGTCGCCGG
>JAKAML010000325.1 GCA_021812845.1 Pseudomonadota bacterium | reverse complement strand
ATGTCGATCGTCGCCGCGGGCGCACTGCTCGTCACCCTGACGCTGCTGCCCGGCGCCTTCTCCGCGGCGCACGTCGCGGCGCTGGTCGCGGCGGCGGCCGGGCTCGGCGCCCTGCAGACGCTCGGCCAACTGGCGGCGCGCCGCCGCGAGGCGGCCGACGTCGATCGGCTGACCAGCGTCGGCGAGCGGCTCGAACAGCGCATCGAGGAGCTGCAGGATCTGCAATGGGAGATCTCCGAACGCGAGGGCCGCTATCGCGACCTGCTCGACAGCCAGGCGGAGATGATCGTCCGCTACGACGCGAGCGGCGCGCTGACCTTCGCCAACCGCGCCTATCTCAGGACCGTGGGCATAGACGCGGCGTCCGCCGCCGGCCGGCCGTTCCGACTCGACGTCCTCGAAGGCGACGACATGACGCCGCTGCCGGCCGGCGACGCACCCGACCGGCGCGACGCCACGGTGCGGATGAACACGGTCGCGGGGCCGCGCTGGATCGCCTGGCACGAGCAGCGGGTCGACGCCGCGCGCGGCGACGGCGGCGAGGTCCAGTGCGTCGGCCGCGACGTGACGGACGCGCGCCGGGTGGAGGCCGAGCTGCTCGAGGCACGCGACCAGGCCGAGGCGGCGAACCGCGCCAAGTCCCGCTTCCTCGCGGCCATGAGCCACGAGATCCGGACGCCGATGAACGGCATCCTCGGCATGGCTGGGCTCCTCGTCGAGACTGCCCGCACGCCCGAGCAGCGGACGTTCGTCAAGGCCATCGACCAGTCGGCGCGGGCGCTGCTGATGCTGATCGACGAGATCCTCGACTTCTCCAAGGTCGAGGCCGGCAAGCTCGTGCTCGTCCACGGCCCGTTCTCGCTCCGCGACTGCGTCGTCGCGGCGGTCGAGCTGTTGTCGCCGCGCGCCTGCGAAAAGGGGCTCGAGCTGTCCTGGACCGCCGATCCGGCGCTGCCTCCACGCGTCGTCGGCGACGAGGCGCGGGTGCGGCAGGTGCTGCTCAATCTCCTGTCGAACGCCGTCAAGTTCACCGACCAGGGTGGCGTCGCCGTCGCGCTCGAGGTGAGCGGCGGGGCGGCGGATGGCGCGCCCGGCGGCATCGCCGTGAGGATCGCCGTGCGCGATACCGGCATCGGGCTCTCGGCCGCCGACATGCGCGCGCTGTTCGCCGAGTTCGAGCAGGCCGACGCCGCGGTTCGGCGGCGGCACGGCGGCACCGGGCTCGGACTTGCGATCTCCAGGCGGCTGGCGCGCGCCATGGGTGGCGACATCGAGGTTCTTTCGAGCCCCGGGCGCGGCTCGACGTTCACGGTCACGCTGCGCCTCGGCGTGGTGTCCGATCGGGCGCCCGACCTCGACCACGCGGACGACGGGCCGCGCGACGGCGACGACGGCCGGCTGCGGCGACATCGCGTGCTGCTGGCGGTCGACGGGGCCGCCGAGCGCAACGCCCTCGAAGCCACGCTGGCTCAGGCGTCGATCGGCTGCGTCACGGCTCTGCGCTCCGACGCCGCGACGGCGATCGACGATGCGGCCCGCCGCGGCCGGCCGTTCGACCGTCTGATCGTGGAGGCCGGTCCTGCGCCGGACGACGACGCGGGCCGGCTGCTGGCGATGGTCCGCGCCGCCGCGCCGGAGCACCACGTCAAGGGGCTGGTGCTGGTCAACGTGCTGGCACGGTCGGCGCTCGGCGGCTATCGCGCCGAGGGCTTCGAGAGCTATCTCGTCCGGCCGGTGCGCCCCCAGGCGCTCCTCGAACAGCTCGGCATCGCGGACGACGACGTCCGCCGGCGGCCCCAGGCGTGCCCGCGCGAGGCCTCCGGCACGACGCCGGTCGTCGATGGCGTGCGGCCGCGCGTGCTGCTGGCCGAGGACAACGAGATCAACGCGCTCCTCGCACGCAAGATCATCGAGAGCGCGGGCTGCGACGTCGACTGGGTGCGCGACGGCGCCGCCGCCGTCGACAGCGCCCGGCGCTGGCTCGAAGGCACCGCGCCGGTCGCGGACCTCGTGCTGATGGACATCTTCATGCCGCACGTCGACGGCCACGAGGCGGCGCAGCAGATCGCGGCCCTCTACGCCGCGCGGTCCGGCGCCGCGCTGCCGCCGCCGCCGATCGTGGCGTTGACGGCAAACGCTTTCCCCGAGGACCGCGCCCGCTACATCGCCGCCGGCATGGACGACTATCTCTCGAAACCCTTCGACCGCGCCGCGCTCGAGGCGCTGATCGCGCGCTGGATCGTGCGGCGAAGCCCGCGCCTCGCGGCTCCGTGAGCGTCGCAACCCCCGCAGCCCGCGGCTTCGCACATCCGTCATCAAATCATGATAGCCGCTCGACCGTCGCGAGGGCCCGGCACCTCGGCGGCACGTATTGCGTCCGAACGACGATGGGCGATAACAGTCGCGGGTGTCGCGCGCATCGTCGTCGGGCGATTTGCCCGGCGGGCAGGACCGGCCGCCGCCGGGTGACCGACGCACCGAGCGAGAAGGGGCACGGCATGAAGCAGCGCGGACGGTTCGGAGTCGGACGGCTGGCCGCGAGCGCCATCGCCGCCGCGGTGCCGGGCGGTCTCCTGGCGCTTCGGTCGGCGAGCGGGGCCGGATACCGCGTCCGGCCGCGCGACGGCCAGGGCAAGGTCTATGGCCGCATCGGTGATCTCGAGGTTCGCCTCGCCGCCACGCGCCAGGACGTCCAGCGTGCGCAACGCCTGCGCTACGAGGTGTTCTACGAGGAGATGTCGGCGCAGCCTTCGATCACCGCCCAGGTCCGCCGCCGCGACGAGGACCCCTACGATGCGCTCTGCGACCATCTGCTCGTGGTCGATACCGCCAACGGCCGGCCCGGCGAGGGCTGGGTCAACCCCAACCGGCCCAATGTCGTCGGCACCTACCGCGTGCTGCGCCAGGACATGATGCGCCGCGGCGGCGGCTTCTACACTCAGGGCGAGTACGACATCGCGCCCCTGGTCGGGGCCCGGCGGCATCTGCGCTTCATGGAGCTCGGCCGCTCGTGCGTCTTGAAGCCCTACCGCAACAAGCGCACGGTCGAGCTCTTGTGGCACGGGCTGTGGACCTACGTGCGCGAGCACAAGGTCGACGTCATGATCGGC
>JAKAML010000324.1 GCA_021812845.1 Pseudomonadota bacterium | reverse complement strand
CAACGCCATGAAGGGGCCCCATGCCAACCCGGCCGAGCACGACGTCGTCGTCTACGCCATCGGCTTCCAGGCTCCGGCGGCGTCCGAGGCCACGCTGAGGGCCTGCGCCAGCTCGCCCGACCATCACTACTATTCGGCCGAGAACGGCGAAGATCTGAGCCGCGTGTTTCTCGATATCGCCAAGAGCCTCAAGGGCCTGCGGCTGACGCAGTGATCCTCCGCGCCAGCTTGTGGCAGACGAGGCGCGTGTCCCGGCCCGGGACACGCGCCTTGCCGTTTTCGCGCCTGCGACGCCGGAGCACTTTCCAGCCGAATCGAGCCGCTGCGACGAGGGGCTTTCGCGCCGTGGCTCCGTCATGTCGAAGACATGCCTACCGGCATGGCCGGCTCGACCGTCGCCACCGCTACGCTCTTCGGCACGCGCATCGAGGATCGGCACGGGCCCGGGCGACGCAGCCGGTTCAAATCAGGAGGAAAGCGCTCTAGAACCTTCCGGCTGATCTCCACCGGAGGCACGATGCGACGGGTCTTTCGCACGCTGGCGCGACTGCTGCTTCTCCTGTTGCTCGCCGTCTCGGCGTTCGCGGCATTCTGGCTCGGACTCGTCCCGCAGCGATTGAGCCCGTTCTCGCCGCTCGCGCTCGACCAGCCGCACCAGTGGTTCGTCGATCCGAAGCTCGCGGCGCTGCGGCGCGATCCGCCGCTGTGCCAGGCGATCCTCAGGGGGCCGCACGTCGAAGCCGTCGCGGTTGCCGATCTCGCGTTCGAGAACGGCTGCGGGGCGCGCAACAGCGTGCGACTTTCGACGGCCGGCGGCGCCCGCCTGTCGGCCGACCGCGTCAGTTGCGAGGTCGCTGCCGCACTCGCCCTGTGGCTCGCGCACGACGTCCAGCCGCTGGCCGTCGAGATTCTCGGCCAGCGCGTCCAGTCGGTCGGCCATCTCGGCACCTACGCCTGCCGCAACATCATCGGCAACGCGCTCTGGAAGGGCGTGCGCAGCCAGCACGCGACGGCGAACGCGATCGACATCGGCGGCTTCACGCTGGTCGACGGGCGGCAGATCGGCGTCCTGAGGCACTGGGCGTCGAACGGCCCCGAGGCCCGCTTCCTGCGCGCCGTTCACGCCCGGGCGTGCCGCTACTTCCGCGTCGTCCTCGGGCCCGAGCACAACGTCTCGCACAAGGATCATTTCCATTTCGACCGCGGGCCGCTGTGGACATGCCGTTGAAGTCGTGGCCGTTGAAGTCGTGGCCGTTGAATTCGTGGGCGGCGAACTCATGACCGGCGTGCAGGTGGCCGGCGAGGCCCCGCGAGTCCGCCTGCCGGGTCTGTCCGCCGGTTCGGCGGGGGCGGCGTCTCCGTATGCGTTACATCCCGGGCATTCTGGTTATCGACGGGTAACCATGTCTCCGGACGATCGCGCACCGAGGCGTCGTTCCGTGAACGAATTAGGCCCGTTTTTATCTATCGGGCGTTGAGTGGGACCGCTCGTTCCTCGAGGTTCCTCATGCCCGATTGCTCGTTCGCCTTCATCCGGCGGTTCCACGGCGACACGCGCGGTGCGGTTGCTGTCGTCTTCGGTGTCAGCGCGCTGGCGCTCGTCTCGATGATCGGCGTCGCGCTCGACGCCTCGCGCTCCTACAACATCAAGAGCCGCGTGCAGAACGTGCTCGACGCCGCGTCGCTGGCGGGGGCGAGAAAGCTCGCCCTCGACGACGCGAACGACGGCGACGTCACGTCCACCGCGCTGGCCTACTTCGAGGCGCAGCGCGAAGAGTTCAAGGTGTGGGGTGCGATCCCCGGCGCGCCGCAGGTCTCGATCGACCGCAATAAATCCTCGGTGACGATGACGGTCGACGTAGCCGTCTCCTCGATCGCCGGGTCGCTGTCGGGCCTCTTGCCCCAGATCAACTTCTCGCCGTCGGCCACCGCCTCCTACGACGTCAAGCGCATCGAGCTCGCGATGGTGCTCGACATCACCGGCTCGATGAACTGGGCCGGCGGCGACGGAAAATCGAAGCTCTCGGGGCTGAAGGAAGCGGCCGAGGACATCATCAAGCTTCTGGCCAACTCGGCGCCGGCGGCGAACTTCGTCAAGGTCGGCCTCGTGCCCTACTCGGCCTCGGTCAACGTCGGTCCCTTCCACGGCGACGTCACCTACGAGACCCGCGGCGACACCTGCGTCGTCGAGCGCGACGGTCCCGACGCATACAACGACGATCCGGTCGGGGCGGGCTCGCACATCGAGGTCGTCGGCGCGCCGCCGCCGGGCTACTATAGCTGCCCGAAAGCCGAGATCGTGCCGTTGACCGACATCGGAACTTCCGCGGGCAGGAACTTCCTCATCGACAAGGTCAAGGCGATGTCCGCAGGCGGCGGCACGGCGGGCCACATCGGGGCGGCGTGGGGCTGGTACATGGTGTCTCCGAAATGGTCGTCGCTATGGCCGGCGGCCTCGGACCCGAAGCCTTACGGCAGCAACGTCACCAAGGCCGTGCTGCTGATGACCGACGGCGACTTCAACGTCGCCTACGACAACGGCGGCGAGCTGGTCGCCTGGCCCAATCCCGGCGCCACCGACGTCAACATCGAGGGCTCCTCGCCGAACCAGGCCAAGAAGCTCTGCGACAACATGAAGGCGGCGGGAGTCACGATCTACTCGGTCGCGTTCATGGCGCCGCCGGCGGCGGAGGCGCTGCTCAAGGACTGCTCGGGCGGCGGCAACTACTACGACGCCGCGAACACACACCAGCTCAAGGCCGCGTTCCGCGACATCGCCGGCAAGCTGACCTCGGTCTCGATCTCGCAGTAGAGCGCGGCCGGCCATGACCGCCGGACTTCGAACGACACGGGGCCGGACCGGCGACATGCCGATCCGGCCCCTGATCTTCGCGCGGAGAGACGTGCCGCTCCGTGTCGCGGTGCGTCATCCCGCCTTGCGGTTCTGCCGGTTTGCGACGAGGTCGTCGACCACGGCCGGCTCGGCCAGCGTCGAGGTATCGCCGAGGTTGGAGAAATCGTCCTCGGCGATCTTGCGCAGGATGCGGCGCATGATCTTGCCCGACCGCGTCTTGGGCAGGCCCGGCGCCCACTGGATCAGGTCGGGCGACGCGATCGGACCGATTTCCGTGCGGACCCATTTCACCAG